>DBEXQE010000178.1:0-20415 GCA_048167245.1 Christensenellales bacterium
AACTTATCTTTGAGCACGAACAGATACAGGCAAACTCCGCCGCCCCCGACAACGGCTACGCAACCTATAACTATAAGCGCGATCGCCCAGCCCGCAAGTCCTTTCTTTTCGGGCGCGGGAGTCGGATTTTCGGCTTTCTTGACGCTAACGCCGAACTCGTAGGTCTGCCCGTCCGCGACTACCGAAACCGCGTTTTCGCCCGTCCGCAAAACGCCCGCGTCTATATACAGTCTGCCGTCCGCGACGCGGTAGTTATCTGCGGACAGAGCCGTTCCGTTAAGCGTTACGCTCTCGACCTTTTTGCCGCCGAGCGATACGATAAACGGCTGAGCCGTAGTTATCTCGCTCTTTACCGCCGCAGGCTCCGACGACGGGACGGATACCGTGAAAGCAAACGTGCCGTACCGAGTTTCGGAACGAAGTACGTAATCTCCGGCTTTCAGCAGTGCGAAGTATTCTTTTTTGATCGTTATTCTTCTGCCGTCCGCTACGTAAAGATCTTCGGGGATCACCGCGTTGCCCTGCGTGAAATTCGTTATCCTTACGGGTCTTACGGACACGTCGGAATCGAACGCGAGATCCGCGCCCGCAGTAACCGTATACGTATCCGTCCAGCGGTAGACCGAAACGAACCGCGTTTCGCCGCCGAACGAATTAAGTCCTATCTTGCCTTCCGTCGCCGCCGTTTCGTTCTCGTCGGTTACGTCGACCACCGCATTGTCGTCGACGAATATTCTTATTCTGTTGCCGCTCACGCGAACCGAGAATTTAACGGAATCGGCGTTATATACGGAGTACGGCGCGCGCGCAAGTTCCGTATCTCTGACAATCGCGTTCTCGTCGTGATACCAAAGTTTGACTACTTTCGCGTTTCTGTCATAGTTAGCGGCGTAATAGACGCTCCTGTCCGCGCTTGCACGGAACAGCACAGCTGCCGCGCCGCCGCGGATCCGCATGACCGCCGTTAAATCGAAATCGGCAACCGTTTCGTCCGCGAAAACGTATCCGTCGCCGTAAGCGTAGCCGCGCAAACTTCCGTCGTCCGATAAGCTCCACTTGCCGACCGTCGCGTCGCTCTTTGCAAAAGACAGGTCGCTTTCGACGGAAGATCCGCCCGTATAAACGGTCGCGGAAGCCGTCTTGTCTCCGCAACTTACGGTAACGACCGCGGAACCCGCCTTGACTGCCGTAACGCGGGCAATGTAACCGTCGTCCGAAACGCCGAGCGATACGCAGTCGTTCGACGCGCGCCAAGCGGGCTTATCCCCGCCGACCGCGAACGCCGAAATAAGCGCTTCCGTATCTAATTTTCCGTCTATATAGTATTCGGTCGCGCCGAGCCTGAGAGACGCACATTCTTCCGCGCTCTGTTCGCTCCGCCATACCGACGCCACTTTGTTTACGGTAAGCGAATTCACGGTAACTTCGCCGTCCGTTACGAATTCGACTCCTACCGCGCTTTGCGACGGGAACGTTACCGAGTAGAACGGGACCGCGCCGCTCTCGGCGAATACTTCCACGCTGTTCGCGTCGGTCAGGATCCTGAAAGTCGCCGTAACCGTTTCGTCGCCCTTTGCGAAAACGCCCGAATCGTACCGCTCGTTGAACCGCGGAACGTACGCGCCGTTCTGCGTTTTCGTGCGGTCGAGATAATAGCCGTTCTCGCCGTAGCCGACTTCGGTATATCCGTAACCGTCTTTCTGAACTCTGAACGCAACGCTCGTTCCCTTGGCAAACGTCAGGCTCGCAGTTATATCGAGTTGCGCGCCGCTCACGCTTGAGAGTATGTTTTCGGTTTCCGCCGTAACGGTAGTCGCGCTTATGTTTTTAAGTTCGGTCTCGATGTCCGAAAGCCCCGAGATCGGAGTCTGCGTAAGTCTGTATATCTCGCCGTCCTTTACAAGCCCGTACTCTACGGGGAACGTAAAGCCCGTATTCCACGGGTCGCGCATAGCCGCCATCGCGGGATTGTTGTCGCATATCGCCTGCGGGTTAGAGAACCAGCTTATCGCGACCGATTTGCCGTAATATTTTGCCGTGCTGTCGCCTATGTAGAAAGTCTGACTTGCGTAAGAGTCCGTTGCATACTCGGCTTTGCGCACGTTGCAGTCCGCAACCGTCGCCGCCGTTCCGCCGAATCCGTTATAATCCGACGTAAGCTCTTTTTCGCCGCTCTCGTCGAAAAATTTTATTATTCCGCCCGCGTATCTCAGTTCGCCGACGAAATATTCGCGGCTCGACATCGTTATCGCCCACTTCGTTTCGCCCGCATTGCCGCCGACTACTCCGAGCTGCATTATGTCGGGACATTCCGCGTCCACGGGCAAGCTCGAACTGTAATTCCACGTGTTCAGATCGCTCGAAACGAAGAACTGATAGCGTCCGCCGCCTATTATCATGCCCCAATCGTTCGAATCCGGAAGTTTGAACACCTTGGGGTCGCGGAACGCTTTGCCGCGGTCGTTCGGATCGTAAAAATGATTTTTCTCCGTAGCAACGACTACCTTGATTTTGTTCCAGGTAACACCGCCGTCGGCGCTTTCGATCTTTATCTGCTCCTGCGCGCCGTTCTCGCGGGTCAGGAACGCGATCAGTTTACCGTCGTGCGCTATCGCCGAACCCGACCACATAAAACCGGCTCCGTCGGGGAAAAGCGCGATCGGCATGTTCTCCCAGTGCAGAAGATCTTCGCTGCGCGCGTGTCCCCAATACATATTGCCCCAGGTCTTGCCGAACGGATTGTGCTGATAGAACAGATGATAATATTTGCCGTCGTACACCATGCCGTTGGGGTCGTTGTTCCACCAGGCGGGCTGAGTGTAATGGTATTGCGGGCGGTAAGGCTCGGCATAATAGCCCGCGTCGCTCGCGCCGTAATAGACTTCCGAATAATCGACGACAGAGTTGAACGCCTGATAACCTATCTTTCCGCCGCCGTATTCGGCGATATATATCCCGTCGAACGGATTATTCCAATCGGTGCGGAAACGCTCGATATCGTCGGCAAAAAGACGAACCTTTTTCGTTTCGCCGTTGAACTCGATGCGAAGATTAAATCTTTCCCTGCCGCCTAAAAGCGGATTGATCCTTCCGTATTCTTCGGGCGTGGTTTTATCGTTTCCGATAAATTTGACGGCGCCCGTTACGTCCGACGCGTCCCAATCCGCGTCGGCGCTTTCGCGCGTGAATTTCAGCAGTTTCAGCGCGTTCTCCCCGCGGTCAATAAGAAATACGTACGCGCCCGTGTCCGACATGCCGAACGCAAGTCCGCCCGCCGTCCCTTCTTTGACGATAACGTCCGCGGAATAGGAAAACGTTTCTTCCGCGCCGAAACTTTTGTCGCCCGCGACGAGAACGTTGCCCCTGTCTTTCGCGTTGACCGACGCGCCGTCCGCCGAAGCCGTTATAAGCCCCGACGCTCCCAAAACCGCCAGAACGCACAGCGATAGGACCACAGCCGCTTTTTTCAAGAATTTCATCATACGATCCGCCCCTTACAAACGAATTTTGGAATCGTTTCCAATTATGAGAAATCAAAAAGCGAAATAATCTTATATACTAAAATATATCCCGCAATCCTTTTTCGCTTCCCCTATTAAGTTGTCCGATCGGTTACAATTCCCTTTTCCGTCTTTCAAGCACGCCGTCGGACAAGATTGGAAACGTTTCCACTTGTTATTATAATATCACGCGTTTCGGCATTTGTCAACACTTTTTCGAAAATTTTTTACAAAATTTTTTCAATGCAAAAGCCGCCCGCAGATTCCGCGAGCGACTTTTCTATTTACAAAGGAAGAATTTTATGTGTTGTTGTTTTATTTTTTATCGGCGATTAGATCTATAAGCGTTACCTCCCGTTTTACCGTGTCGGAACGGGAACGCCCTATACTTTTACGCGCGCCCGATCCTTAGGAATTCAGTCCTGCCTTTCCCTTGATGTTATACCTATATTATAAAGGGCGTTTGTGTTGATTAAATGACAGTAAAATAAAAGTATAATCGGAATTTCATTAAAAAACGATTAAAACGGCGCGTTAGATCCTGTATGCCTTGTCTATAACGCCGCCACCGAGACAGCGATCTTTATAATATAAGACCACGTACTGACCTTCGGTTACCGCGCGTTGGGGATCGGAAAACTCTACGCGCGCGCCGCCGCGGTCGTCCAGAGTTACGCGCGCTTTCTGCTCGCCCTGACGGTAGCGGCACTTTGCGGTGCAGTCGAACTCCTTTCCCAAAAATTCCGTATCGCCTATGAAATTCATTTCGCCCGTATACAACGCGCCGTAGAAAAGATCTTCGCCTTCGCCGCAACTTACGACGAGTTCGTTCGTTTCGAGCCGCTTTTCGACAACGTACCAGCGGCTATTGCTCTCGCCTTCTATCCCGCCTATGCCGAGCCCGCGGCGCTGACCTATCGTGTAGTACATAAGCCCGTCGTGAACGCCTATTTCCTTGCCGCTCACGTCAACGATCTTTCCCTTTTGCGCGGGCAGATAAGTCGAGAGAAACTTTTTGAAATTGCGCTCGCCGATAAAGCAGATGCCCGTCGAATCTTTTTTCCGCGCCGTGATAAGGTCTTCCTTTTCGGCGATCTCGCGCACCTGCGACTTTTTCAGCTTTCCGAGCGGGAACAGCACGTTTTCGAGTTGCTTCGTGCGCACGTTGTTCAGAAAATACGTCTGATCCTTGTTTTCGTCGGCGGCTTTCAGCAGCGCGGGCAAGCCGTTATAAACGCCGATATCGCAGTAATGCCCCGTGGCTATAAAGTCCGCGCCGAGTTCTTTCGCGTAGCGGCGGAACGGTCCGAACTTGATCTCGCGGTTGCACAGAACGTCGGGGTTCGGCGTTCTGCCCTTTCTGTACTCCGCGAGAAAGTACGAAAACACGCGCTCCATGTATTCTTTCGAAAAATTGACCGAATATATGGGGATACCGAGCTTGCCGCAAACGGTCGCCGCGTCGCGGTAGTCGTCTGCCGACGAGCAAACGCCGCTTTCGTCTTCTTCGTCCCAATTGTGCATGAAAAGACCGACGACGTTATACCCGCCGCTTAATAGAAGTTTCGCGGCAACGGAGCTGTCCACCCCGCCGCTCATTCCGACTACCACCGTTTTTTTCGTATTCGTTTTCATATCCTTAAATTACTTACGGCGTTAAGCGTCAGATCCGCAAGGTTCTTGCCGTCGTACGCCGAGAAGAACGCGCGCGACGCTATCATTACGGCGTTATCCGTACACAGAACGGGCTCGGGGTAAAATACCGTAAAGCCGCGCTCTTTTCCGCGGGTCTTTAATCTATCTCTCAGGTACGAGTTCGACGCTACGCCGCCCGCGAGAACTATTTTGTCGTAGCCGAGATTGTCCGCCGCCGCGACCGTGGTGTCGCAGAGCAGATCGACCGCGTTGTGCGTAAACGACGCGCAGATATCTTCGACGGGGATCTCCTCGCCCTTTTGCTTCAAGTTGTGAACGTAGTTGACTACCGCCGTTTTAAGCCCCGAATAGCTCAGCGACAGATCTTTCTTTACGCCCTTCTGCGTCTTGAAAAAGTTTATGTTCGGCTTTCCCGATCTCGAAAGCCTGTCGATATTCGGTCCGCCGGGGTACGGCAAGCCCAGAAGCCGCGCGACTTTATCGAACGCTTCGCCTATCGCGTCGTCGAGAGTCCCGCCGACCAAAACGTACGAATTGTAATCTTTAACGTCTATTATGCTCGTGTGTCCGCCCGACGCGACGCAAGCCGTGAACGGCGGGGTCAGGTCTTTGAACCGGACGAAATTCGCGGCTATATGCCCTTCGATATGGTTCACCTTGATAAGCGGTAAGTTATTGGCGTACGAATACGCCTTTGCCGCCGATACGCCGACCAAAAGCGCCCCCGCAAGTCCCGCGCCGTACGTTACGGCTATCGCGTCGAGATCGGAAAACTTCAAGCCCGCTTTGTCGAGAGCGTCTTCCACAACGCCGTTTATGCTCATCGTGTGATTTCGCGACGCTATTTCGGGCACGACTCCGCCGAAACGCTTGTGAATGTCTATCTGCGTGGCGATGACCGACGACAAAACTTCTCTGCCGCCGCGCACTACCGCCGCCGCCGTTTCGTCGCACGAACTTTCTATGCCCAATATCACGGCGTCGCTTTTCTTATAGAGTTTTTCGAATTTTTCGGAAGTATTGTACATTTGTTATACGCCGCCGTCAGGCTTTCCTTAGATATTCGAATATAAATTCGTCTATATTCCCGTTCATAACGGATTGCACGTCGGTATCTTCGTAATTCGTGCGGTGGTCTTTTACCATTGTATACGGCTGAAAAACGTACGAACGGATCTGACTGCCCCACTCGATCTTTTTAAGTTCGCCCTTTATGGAGCTTGCCTTTTCCTGCTGTTCGCGCTCGCGGCGTTCGACGAGCTTGGAGATAAGCATTTTCATTGCGGTCTCGCGGTTCTGGATCTGCGAACGCTCGTTCTGACACTGAACGACTATGCCCGTCGGGATATGCGTTATGCGGACCGCGCTGTCGGTTTTGTTTACGTGCTGACCGCCCGCGCCGCCGCTTCGGTACGTATCGACCGAAATTTCGTCGGGAGCTATCTTTATCTCCGAGTCGTTCTCTATCTCGGGCATGACTTCGAGACTCGCGAACGAAGTATGTCTGCGCGAATTCGCGTCGAACGGTGAAATGCGCACGAGCCTGTGAACGCCCTTTTCGGCTTTTAAGTATCCGTACGCGTTTATTCCCTTGACCGCGAACGTAACCGATTTTATGCCCGCTTCGTCGCCGTCCAGATAGTCGAGTTCTTCGAGCGTAAAGCCGTTTTTCTCGGCGTACATGCGGTACATGCGGTACAGCATCTGCGTCCAATCCTGCGCTTCCGTTCCGCCCGCGCCCGCGTGAAGCGTGAGTATCGCGTTGTTGCGGTCGTATTCGCCTTTGAGAAGCGTGGATAAATGCATGCTCTCGGTCTTGTCTTCGAGTTCTTTGAGCGTTTGTTCTATCTCGGGAACGTAGCTTTCGTCGCCTTCGGCTTCCACGAGTTCGATGAAGTCCGCAAGGTCGGCTATGCGCTTTTTGACGGAATCGAGTTCTTCGAGTTTGTTGTCGACGTACTTTGCCTCGGAATTTATTTTCTGAGCGCGGGAAAGATCCTTGTACAGATCGGGGTCTTCCCGAAGTTTGTCGAGTTCGGCTTTGCGCGCGGAAAGAGCGTCGACGTCGTACGCCTTATAGCATCCGTCGAACTTCGCCTGCACGTCTTTTTGTCTTTGTTTTATATCGTCGAGTAGTAGCAAGGTTATTCCTTTTTATATTAGGGTATGAAATGAGTTTTATAAGGTTAATTTTTAAGCGATTTCTCGACTGCGTGCCGTAGGCACTCCGCTCGAAAGGACAGTCTGCGACGACAGTACTACGGAGAACAACCGCGGAGCGGCAGTCGCGCGGCAGACACAGCGACGGAGAACGGTGCGAAGACGCGCAACAGTTGACGCGCAAGCGAGCGAGTGTACTTAAACGTACTCGACCGAGCTTGCGCGGCAAACGTAGCGCGTATGCGTGCCGTTATACGGCGCTGTGATCTTTGTCCCAACAGCAGTTTTTGTATTTTTTCCCGCTCCCGCACGGGCAAGGGTCGTTTCGACCCACGTTTTTGTTCGCGTTGACGGACGGCTGTTTTGCCTGACGCGCCTGTCTGTCGCCGTTGCTCGTTACTACGAGTTCGAGATTCTGTCCTTCTCTCTTGGGCGCCTGTTCTACGTTAACGCGCATCAAAAGAGCGACCGTTTCTTCCTGAATACGGGCTATCATATCGTCGAACATTTCGAAGCCTTCCTGCTTGTAGGCGACTACGGGATCGCGCTGACCGTACGCTTGCAAGCCTATGCCGCGGCGCAGGTTGTCCATTGCGTCGATATGATCCATCCACTTGTTGTCTACGACTTTGAGCAGAATCACGCGCTCTATCTCTTCGAAGTCCACGCCGAGTTCTTTCGCGTTTGCGATCTTCTCGTTGTAGTACAGCATCATAGCTTCGTAGATCTGCTCTTTTATCTCTTCGAGCGCCCACTTGGACAGCCTGTCTTCGGACAGGAACGACGTGTCCCCCGGCAACAGCTTGCGTTCGATCTCCTTGTTTAAGTTCTCGTTATCCCACTCGTCCCAGTCCGTTTTCGGGTCGGTGTAGGTGTCTACGATAACGTCGATCTGATCGCGCATCATCTTGTCGATCTGATCGTGAACGCTCATCCCCTGCAACACTTTGCCGCGCTCGCCGTAAATGATCGTACGCTGAGTGTTCATTACGTTGTCGTACTCCAAGACCTGACGGCGGATAGAGTAGTTTCTGCCTTCTATGTTGCGCTGAGCGTTTTCTATCTGCTTGGTGAGAAGTCCCATCGCGAACGGAGTGTCGTCGTCTATCTTGAACATATCGGCGATCTTCTTCATTCTGTCGCCGCCGAACAGGCGCACGAGTTCGTCTTCCATCGAAAGATAGAATATCGACGAACCGATATCGCCCTGACGACCCGCACGACCGCGCAACTGATTGTCTATGCGGCGCGACTCGTGGCGTTCCGTGCCTATTATCCTTAGTCCGCCGAGAGCTTTGACTTCTTCCTTTTCCTTGTCAACTTCGACTTTGTACTCGTCGTAGAAGCCCTTGTACGTTTCGCGCGCTTTAAGGATCTCGGGGTCTTCGGTATTGAACACGCTCGTCGCGTAATATACGCTTTCTTCGCTCATTCCGAGATCGCGCATGCGTTTGAGCGCAAGATATTCCGCATTGCCGCCGAGCAGGATATCGGTACCGCGGCCCGCCATGTTCGTGGCTATCGTTACGGCTTTGAGCTTACCGGCTTGCGCGACTATCTCGGCTTCCTTTTCGTGGTTCTTCGCGTTCAGAACGCGGTGCGGAACTTTTTCCTTTTTGAGCATTTCCGAAAGTTCTTCGGACTTTTCGACGGTCGTAGTACCCACGAGCACGGGCTGTCCGCGCTCGTAACATTCGGCTATATCGGCGACTACCGCGCGGAGCTTGCCCGCGACGGTCGTATAGACCTGGTCGTTCTGATCGACTCTCGCGTTCGGCAGATTCGTGGGGATCTGCAAGACGTCGAGTCCGTAAATATCGCGGAACTCGGTTTCTTCCGTCTTTGCGGTACCCGTCATGCCCGCGAGCTTCGTATAAAGGCGGAAATAGTTCTGGAAAGTGATCGTTGCGAGCGTTCTGTTCTCGTTCTGGATACGAACGTTTTCCTTTGCTTCGATAGCCTGGTGCAGACCTTCGCTGTAACGACGCCCAACCATAAGACGACCCGTGAACTCGTCGACTATGATGACTTCGCCGTCGTTGACTATATAGTCCTTGTCGCGCTTCATAACGTAGTGCGCGCGGATCGCGTTGTTTATATAGTGGTTTATCTCGGTGCTTTCGATATCGTTAAGGCTCTCTATGCCGAAATAGCGCTCGGCTTTCTGCATGCCTTCTTCGGTAAGGTTTATAGCCTTTTTCTTTTCGTCGTACTCGTAATCGTCGGCGCTCAGGCTCTTTGCGAAGCGGTTCGCCGTGATATACATATCGCTCGACTTGCCGCCGCGACCCGAAATTATGAGCGGCGTGCGCGCTTCGTCGATAAGGATCGAGTCCACTTCGTCGATTATCGCGTAGGCGAGCTTGCGCTGTACCATGTCTTCCTTGTAGATGACCATGTTGTCGCGCAGATAATCGAAGCCGAGTTCGTTGTTCGTCGCGTACGTTATGTCGCAGTTATACGCTTTGCGTTTTGCTTCGCTGCTCATGCCCGCGATCGCAACGCCGACGGTAAGACCCAAAAATCTGTGTATCTTGCCCATCCACTCCGCGTCGCGCTTTGCCAGGTAGTCGTTGACCGTTACTATGTGAACGCCGTCGCCCGTAAGCGCGTTAAGGTACGCGGGCAACGTGGAAACAAGCGTTTTGCCTTCGCCCGTGCGCATCTCGGCGATGCGTCCCTGGTGCAGAGCGATACCGCCCATAAGCTGAACGCGGAAGTGACGCATGTTGAGAACGCGCTTCGACGCTTCGCGCACTACCGCAAACGCTTCGGGCAGAATATGGTCGAGCGTTTCGTAGTTTTCTTTCAGCCGCTTTTTGAATTGATCGGTCATGCCCTTCAATTCTTCGTCGGACATAGCCGCGAACTTGTCTTCGAGCAGTTCTATCCTGTCGGCGATCTGTTCGAGTTTTTTCAAGTGCTTGCGGTTGTCGCTACCCATTATAAAGCTGAATAAGCCCATTTCGTATTTCTCCGATTTTTTTCTTTTATATTATTTTTCGAAAGCGAAACTTTCGTATTTTCCCAAGAATTTGAGCATTTCGGTGCTTTTCTGAACTTCCGCCAAAAACTCCGTAAGGGACTGCTTGTCCCCGCCGAACGTAAAGTCGACGAAAAATATATAGCGACCGAGTTTCGTTTTTGCGGGACGGGACTGGATCTTCGTCATATTGAGTCCCGCGCGCGAGATCGTGCTAAGAACGTTCAGAAGCGCCCCGGGTTCGTTGCGCGTTTCGAAAACTATACTGCAATTATTGCCCGAAAACGACGGACTTTTACCGAGCGCTATAAAACGCGTCGTGTTCGAACCGTAGTCTTCGATCCTTTCTTGCAGGATCTCCGTGTCCGCGCGGTCCGTCGTGCGCGCTATCGCCGCCGTGGTCTTGTCCGCGATCTTTTTCAGTCCGTCCGAAGTGCTTTTCGCCGCAGTCAGCGTTGCGCGCGGAAAATTTTCGATAAGGAACTTGCGGCATTGACTCAGCGCCTGCGGGTGCGAATAGATCGTCTCTATATCGTCCGCTTTGGCTCCGCGGTATACCACGAGCGACTGGCGGATCGGCATGACCGCGTCGCGCGAAATGTAGACGCTCTCGGTAAGCAGGCAGTCGAGCGTTTCGTTCACGTAGCCTTCAACGCTGTTTTCGACGGGAACGACCGCATAATCGACGCCGCTTTCGAGCGAGAGAATAACTTCCCGCACGGTATCGAACCCCTTGAATTCGCCGCCGCTTGCAAACAGCGCGTTCGCCGCCGCGAAAGTATGACTGTTCCTGTCCCCGAAGTACGCAATTTTCATTCTACTATTTTAGCACAACACAGAGCGAAACGCAACTTATTTGTATAAATATGCCGCGATTTGCTTTGCGCGCACTTTGTCGATTTTAGGGATAATGGCAACTGCCGAAATAATCCATGAATAAATTCGTCATTACGAGGTATTTATGATTTTTTCGTCATTGCGAGGCATTTATGCCGAAGCAATCCATGACGATTTGTATTTTTTGGATTGCTTCGTCGCTTACGCTCCTCGCAATGACGGGATAAGCTATCGCTCACTTCGGTCGAAATGACAGTGTCTTTGGATACGCCCAAAACGCGGAAAGACGCGCTCCGTTACCCGCCGCCGAAAGGTAAAAATGCGAAACGGCCGATTGAATCAACCGACCGTCTCGCTATATATGATAAGGGGGAAAATGATGAGCTGTTTTATGTGCAACGCTTAACCAACGTTACGAGCATATTATAAATCATAAAAAAATATTTGTCAACGGTTTTTACGCACTTTTTCGAAAATTTTTTCAATTTTGTTAAAAAAATTTTTTCGGGTGCGTTTTCAAGCCAAAACGGCGTCTATACTCTTTCTTTCTTCTTCCGAAAAACCGAGATTTCCGAGCATTCCGACGTTGTCGACGATCTGCGACGGCTTGGAAGCGCCGATAAGCACGCTCGTTATATCGTTGTCGCGCAATATCCAGGCAAGCGCAGTCTGCGCGAGCGTCTGACCGCGCCGACGGGCGATCTCGTTAAGCGCGCGGACTTTTTCGAGCGTAGCTTCGTTTACGGAACTTTCTTTCAGAAATCTTCCGTCCGTCCTTATGCGGCTGTCGCTCGGGATACCGCTCAAATACCTGTCGGTCAGCAGTCCCTGCGCGAGCGGGCAATACGTGATTATGCCTATGCCGTTCTTCGCGGCGTAGTCTTTAAGTCCGTCGGTTTCGATCGTGCGGTTGAACATGGAATAGTTCCGCTGATTTATTATAAACGGAGTGCCGAGCTTTTTGAATATCGCGGCTATTTTTACGGTCTGCTCCTTGTTATAGTTCGATATTCCTACGTACAGCGCCTTTCCGCTCCTTACTATCCCGTCGAGAGCGTAAGCCGTTTCTTCGAGCGGAGTATCGGGGTCGGGTCTGTGGTGATAGAAAATATCAACGTATTCGAGCCCCATGCGGCGCAAGCTCTGATCGAGACTTGCCACGAGATATTTTTTACCGCCCATATTGCCGTAAGGTCCGTCCCACATTTCGTAGCCGGCTTTCGTCGAAATTATTATCTCGTCCCTGTACGGCGCGAGATCGGTTTTCAGTATGCGCCCGAAATTTTCTTCCGCCGCGCCCGGAACGGGTCCGTAGTTGTTCGCCAAGTCGAAATGCGTGATGCCGTTGTCGAACGCCGTGCGGCATATGGCTTTCATATTGTCGAAATTGCCGTTCGAACCGAAATTGTGCCATAGTCCGAGCGATACGGCGGGCAGAAGAAGCCCGCTGTTTCCGCATCGGTTATATTTCATTTTATCATAACGCGATCTGTCTGCAACGTACATTTTCGTTTATCCTTTCCTGCGGGGATCGTTATCGGTCGGACGGGCGGGATTCGTCGGACGCGAAGCACTGCTTGTAGGTCGCGTCGTACTTGTCGGTCTTGAAGTAGTTGTCGGGCGCGTCGTATTTGCGGGTCTTGCCGCCGTCGTCGGGCGCGCCGTATTTGCGGGTCTTGCAACAGTTGCGGGACGCGTCGTATTTACGGGGCGGGTCGAACCCGAACCTGCCGCAGTGCTTACCGGACGAGTCGCGTTCGTCGGACGAGCCGTGCTTGCGGCGGGCTTAACGTTAGCCTTTTTGTCCGAAGTCTTTTTGTTTCCGCCTTTTCCGCCGTCGTTACCGCCCTTTTTCTTGGTGATAAAGTAAACGGCAAGTCCCACGGCTATCGCTATAACGACGATCGGAACTATTATTGCCGCCGCAATGCCGCCGGGACCGATCTTTTTCTTTGCAGGCGTAAGTTCGGGCAATACCGCCGAGATCATATCGGCTTGCGTTACGGTGTATTTCGGGCTTGCGATCTGCAAATTATTGGTTTCGCGATACGTTTTCACGCGCTCGGAAACGAAAGTGATCTCCAATTCGTTGTTGTCGGCTAATTTATCGTACGTCAGCGTTATTCTGCCGTTCGTGATATCGCCCGAAACGTCCTTGCCGTTCAGGAGCGCCGAATTCAACACGTAGCCGTCGTCGGGCGTAAGCGTGTAAGTTACGCTCTGCCCGCTCTGCACGGCGGTTATCTTCTGATTATTTATACTTCCGCCGCTTCCTTCAGTATAAGCGTAAATGCGTTTGCCCGCCGCGACCTTATCCGCGTTTACGGCGCAGATCATGAACGGGCTGAAACTCTCGACCGTGGCTAATATACCGTACTCGGTAATGACGCAAGGCACTTCTTCCACTCCGATTATAACGCCGCCCGCGTCGCGCTTATAATGATAAACCGTAAACGTAACGCCGTCTTGCGCCGCCTGCCCGTAATCGTAGCCGTCGGGGAAACCGAAACCGACTTTCATGAAACTGCCGTTCGGCACTTTCTGAACGACGCCGCACATTTGCAGATCTATCTGATAAGTGGAGCTCGACTTTATATCGCTTTCTTCAAGACCGAGCGCGGTATCCGAGAGCAACTTGTCTTTCATGTCGGCTTGCTCTTTCTTGTTCGGCTCGTTGACTACGAGCATAAGCTGAGAACGCTGATTTCCGACTATCGGCTGACCGTTCCCGTCCGCGAAATCCGTGAGCGACGCATCGTCGGCGCATACGAACTTCGGCTGACCGAAAACCTGCATATAAAGTCTGCCGTCGTTGAATATTTTCGGACAAACGACCTGCTTCATTTTGAAAGTCAGATATCCGCCCGCTTCGGGAGATTTATTGCTGTCCTCGCCGACGAGATTTCTCGGAACGAAAGTATACATTTCGCAATTGTGGTTGTACGTTTTGCTCGGAGTAAAAGTGAACTTTACGGTTGCCGAATCATAATCGTAACTGATATTTTCGACAATCGTATAAGCGTTCATATTGCCGTGAACGCTGCCGAACACGTCGATCTCGACCTTGAAACCGTCGTTGAGTTCGCTTCCGTCCGCAGGAACGAGTTTTTCGCTGTATTCGAGCGAAACTTCGAGCGGATCGAAAGACTTCATCATGCCCTTTTCGTCGGGCGTTACGCGTTTAACGTAAGGCGGGTACGAAAAACCGCTGTCGTAGCCCTGATTTTTATATATATCGCTCATTGCGATAACATTCGCGGAAGAGATCTTGCTATCGTCGTAATATACCTGACCGGCTTCGGTCGGAAAATCGAAAACGGCAAATTGCACGCCGTATTCCGTCGCCGACAACATTACGAGAGTATAATCTCCGAACGTTAAGCCGCCGAACATGTCTTCCGTTGCGGCAAGCGAAAACCACCCGTAAGGTATCGTTCCGTCTTCTTTTATATAACGCGCCGACAAATATTTATTTTCTTCTTTAAGCGTTTTCGCGCTTTTGCCTTCGTAATTTACACCGAGATTGAGCGCTCTCATCTCTCCGCCGCTCGAATCGGTTTCTTTGTACCCGAACGTCGTACCGTCTATCGTACCGCTGTCTTTGTACCCGAATCCGTTTGCATCCGCATTAACGCCGTAGTCGAGCGAGCGCAAAACGGGATATTTGAGTTCGAAACCCGACGACGAAATAACGCCGTCCGTAAAATGAGTGCGCGAAAGGAAATCGTCGCCGACGAGCAGATAAGTTTCGGGATCGACCGCGCCGGAGTTCTGCGTAACGTCGACTCCGTACCAAAGCCCGTCTATCATGACTGCGTTCCACATATGCGGAGCCATGCCCGAAGCGTAGCCCGGAACTTGCTTGCCCGAGAAAAGATTGCCCTGGATGAGCACGCAGGGGATATCGAGTCTGTCCATAACGGCTTTGAACGCGCGCGAGTATCCGCCGCAAAGCGCTTTGCCGTTCACGAGCGGACCGTACGCGGTGTTCACGTAGCCGTCGTATTCCACAAGCCCGCTTATAAGATTATTTCTCGCGCCGTAATCGTATTCGGTGTTTTCCGCCAAATATTTATTGACGGCTTTTATGCGCGATACGGCGTCGTCGCCCGCCGCTTTTGCCAAGTCGACGACTTTACCGATCGCCGCTTCGTATTTTTCGACGGCTTCCGCGACTTCGGTCGAACTTTTTACCGTGTTGTCCGCATAGTAGTTGTCGGCGGCGCCCGTTCCGAGAAAGGCTACCGTATTGCCGTTCTGCGAACCCGCGCTCAAATACAGCTTGTATACGTCCGCGTAGAACAGATCGGGATGATCCATATAAAACGCATCGCGAGCCGCGCCGAGCGCCACGACTACCTGCGGCGATTTGCCGTCCAGATAAGCGTCTGCTTCCGCCGTCGAAAGAGTTCCCGACGAAATAAGATCGTATTCGTTCGTGCCGTTTTTGAAATGACCGTTTTGCGCCATTTCGTCGATCACGCCGTAAAATCTCTGCGCGAGCGGACTGTTTTTGAGTTCTTTGTAATAGAAATCTTTCGCCGAAACTTCGTTGCCCGCCGCCGACGCGTTTATTCCGAACGCGAGAGCCGAGCATGCCGAAACGATCGCCAGGCAGATAAGCGCGGCAAAAAATTTAACGGTCCTTTTTACGCTTTTTTCCATATAACCTCCGAACATATATGATAAAATATTTTCGTATATAGATTATATGCCAAAATAATAAACTTGTCAACAGCCGCGGGCTGATTTTACATATCCCGTATTTTTACGTTTTTTTCAAATTTACGAAAATTTCCGCGGCTTTGTCGATATCGCCCGCTCCGACGAAAACGACCGTTTCGCCGCTTTGCGCCGTATTATCCAGATACTCGGCGATCGAAAAAAAGTTGTCTATGTACGCGGCGCGGCAACCTTTACTTATCAGCGCGCGCACGAGATCGTTCGACGATATGCCGTAGACGGGCTTTTCCCTTGCGGCGAACACGGGCGCGACTATGACTCTGTCGGCGCGTTTCAGACTTTCCGTAAATTCGGGAAAAAGACTTTTGAGCCGCGTGTAAGTGTGCGGCTGGAACACGAGCGTCAACTTTTCGCAACCGTTCTCGCGCGCGGAAAAGACCGTCCCGTCGATCTCGGACGGGTGGTGCGCGTAATCCGAATACACTCGGCAACCGTCGAACGAACCCAAAAACTCGAACCGCCGCGATATGCCGCGAAAGCTCTCCAACCCCGCTTTTATCTCGTCGAAAGACAGCTTTTCCGCATATCCTGCGCAAAATGCCGCCAATGCGGCGTAGACGCTGTGAACGCACGGCACGTCAAGCTCGATTTTTCCGTATTCCTTTCCGCCCGCGACGACCGTAAAGCCGTGTCCCCGCTCCGTTTTGTAAATATCCTTTGCGCGAACGAAATTATTTTCGCCCGTGCCGTACGTTATTTTATTTCGGTGCGGGATACGGGCGCAACGTTCGTCGTCGCCGTTCACTACAAGCAATTTCGAATTGTTAGCAAAGCTCCGAAAAGCCGAAACGTAGTCGTCTACGTCCCTATAATAATCGGTGTGATCGAGTTCCGCGTTCAGTATCACGCCTATATCGGGCTTTAAGTGCAGAAAATTCCGCTTGTACTCGCAGGCTTCCGTGATAAAATATCCGTCGCCGCCAACGCACTCCAAACCGCCGATAACGTTTCCGCCTATATGTACCGTAGGATCTTTCGGCTTGAAAACGCGCGCGCAAAAACCCGTCGCGGTGGTTTTGCCGTGAGTACCCGCAACGGCTATGACTTTTCCGTATTCCCGCGAAAGAAGTCCCAAAAATTCCGCGCGCTCGTATACGGGGATCCCCATTTCCCTTGCGCGCGACACTTCGCAATTATCTTCTCCGACCGCCGTCGTATAGATCGCAACGTCCGCGTTTGCCACGTTGTCCGCGTTATGCCCGCCGAGCGTTATATCCGAACCCGTTGTCGAGTATCCTTTCGACTCGACGATACGGCGCAACGCTTTCATGCTTACGCCTTCGCACCCGATAAAATGTATATTCATATTTCCATTCTATGAATATACTTTTATGCGTGTTACGGAATCGGATCCGAAAAGATCGCGATTTTATTCGGCTTCCGACTTCTGTTCCGCTTCGCGCGCGACTTCTTTTTCGTACGCTTCGAGAATTATCTTAGACAGCATCTCGCGCGTTTCCGAGTTCAGCGGATGCACGACGTCTTTGAATTCCCCTTCGGGCGTCCGCTTGCTCGGCATGGCGATAAAACAGCCGCCGTCGCGGTTTCCCTGAATGATCTTGATGTCATGAACGACGAAACAGTCGTCGATTGTAATCGACGCAATAGCTTTCATTTTCCCTTCGTCTTTCTTGACAAGCCTGATACGTACTTCGGTGATGTTCATAGCTTACCCTTCCCTTAAAAATGAAAAACTTGCGAGTATACAACGCAATTTGTTTATGTTACTTTATATTTTACCATAAATTTCCGTATATTGCAATAATTTTGCGGCGTTTTTTCGGCGCGCGTAAAACGGCGAAAAGGCGCAACTTTTCAGCTGTACCTTTTGAATTCGCCGTAGCAGTCGCACAGACCCATTTCCGACGCGCAATACGCGCAGTAGTGGGATCCGCAGAATTCGCACGTGAACGCTTCGTCGGGGGAAATTTCTTTATTACATATCTTACATTTCATAGTAAAGCTATGATTTGTAAATATCTGTAAAATTATGCGTTTTTCAATCTTATTATGAGTACGTTGATATCGGCGGGCGTAACTCCGCTTATCCTGCTCGCCTGTCCCACGGTAAGCGGGCGCACCGCGGCGAGCTTTTCTTTCGCTTCGTTCCGAAGTCCCTCAATCTTTGTAAAGTCCGTATCGGGTGAGATAGGCATGCTCTCGACGCGCTTTATTTCGTCCGCGGCGCGGCGTTCGCGTTCCAGATAGCCCCTGTACCGCGTTTCGATAAAAACGTGATCGACGGCGGCGGGCATAAGCGAGCCGAAACTGTCGAACCGCGCGCAGAAATTTTCGCGCGTTACGCGGTTGCGCTTTATGACTTCTTCGACGGTCATCGCGCTTTTCGCGGGCGCGTCGCCTATCTCGGCGAAATATTCTTCGAGCGCTTGCAAAGGCAGAACTTCTTTCAGCGCGGCTTCGGCTTTTTTTATATCGCGCTTTTTCTTATTAAAAACGGCGATCCGTTTTTTGTCCGCGAGCCCGACTTCGATGCCCGTAGGCGTCAAACGCAGATCCGCGTTGTCCTGCCGAAGAAGCAACCGAAACTCGGCGCGGGAAGTCATCATTCTGTACGGCTCGTTCGTCCCCACCGTTACGAGATCGTCGATAAGCACGCCAATATACGAACTATCCCTTGTAAGAATAACGGGAGCCTTATTTGAAAGAAACCGCGCGGCGTTTATGCCGGCTATTATGCCCTGCGCCGCGGCTTCTTCGTATCCCGAAGTGCCGTTTATCTGCCCCGCGAAGAACAGCCCCTTTACGCGCTTGCTCATGAGCGTGGGGAACAGCTGCGTAGGGTCAATGCACTCGTACTCTATCGCGTACGCGTCGCGCATTATCTCCAAATTCTCGAAACCGTCTATCGTGCGGTAAAATTCGAGCTGAACGTCGGCGGGAAGTCCCGTCGAAAGCCCCTGCACGTACATTTCTTTCGTGCCGTCGCCTTCGGGTTCGAGAAAGAACTGATGCCGTTCCTTGTCCGCGAACCTTACGACTTTGTCTTCGAGCGACGGGCAGTATCTCGCGCCCGTACCGTGGATAAGTCCGCCGTATTTCGGACTTTTTTGCAAGTTGTCGCGGATGACCGCGTGCGTCTTTTCGTTCGTATAACCGAGATAGCATACGTTTTTCTTCTTTTTCGGCTTTAAGTCGAGCGCGCAGAAGCTGTACGGCGTATCTTCTCCGTACTGGATTTCGAGTTTGTCCAAGTTTACGCTGTCGAGCTTTACTCTCGCCGGCGTTCCCGTCTTGAAACGGCGCAGAACGAATCCCTCGCGTTCGAGCGACTCCGAAAGATAGTTCGCCCGCGGAAAGCAGACGGGTCCGCGCTCTTCTATAACGCTCCCTACTATTATGGTCGATTTTAAGTACACGCCGCACGCAAGCACGACAGCTTTTGCGCGGTAAACAAGCCCCGTAACCGTTTCCACGCCGCGTATCTCGCCGTTTTCGACTATTATGTTTTTCGCTTCGCCCTGACGCAGAAAAAGATTTTCTTCGTTTTCCAGAACGCTTTTCATATACTCGTGGTACTTGTACTTGTCGACCTGCGCGCGCAAAGAGTGAACGGCGGGACCTTTCGACGAGTTCAGCATCCGCAGCTGCGTGAGCGTTTTGTCCGCCGCCCTGCCTATCTCGCCGCCGAGCGCGTCGACTTCGCGCACGAGATGACCTTTCGCCGTGCCGCCTATGCTCGGATTGCACGCGAGATATCCCGCGTTGTCGAGCGTTACCGACAGACAAAGCGTTCTGTTGTTAAGCCGCGCCAAAGCGAGCGCCGCTTCTATGCCCGCGTGCCCGACGCCGACGACGACCGCGTCGTATTCGTAATCCTTCGAGTTAAAATCCATAAGTAAAAACCGTAAAACTTTATAAACGCACGTGTTTCCCTGCTTGCATACGCAGTATTCAGTTAGTCATATCCGCGAACATGGACGCTATCGCCTGTTCTTCCGCGGCGTTCTTGTAGTC
Source organism: Christensenellales bacterium (assembly GCA_048167245.1). Taxonomy (GTDB): domain Bacteria; phylum Bacillota; class Clostridia; order Christensenellales; family Pumilibacteraceae; genus RACS-047. Next base: position 19,855 of record DBEXQE010000178.1, read on the forward strand.
GGGATTGACGGCGCAACGGTCGAGCGTGTCTTGCGACGGGAAGATCATTTCCATATACATTTCGCACCAATCGTCGGTCTTATTCTCGAATATGCCCGTCTTGTTTTCGCTCTCTTCCGAATAATTCGCAAAAAGTTCGTCGTAAGCCGCTTTTACGGGGCTTATCGCGCCCGCGTATTCGCTGTTTTGAACGGCTACGTCCTTTTGACACAGAAATTTAAGGAAATAATTTGCCGCGTCTACGTTCTTGGCGTACGACGAGATCACGAACGAATCTATATAAACGTTGCCGCCTTCTTCGGGGATAACGTACCAAAGGTTCGGATTGCCCTTTTGGATCTCGCCGTCCTCGTCCTCGTACTCGCTCATAACGTAGCCCGCGTCGCAAGACCAGAAAAGTCCCGCCGTGCCTTCGTTCTGAGCCATAAGGAATTTACCGTCTTCGTCGTCGTATTTTTTAAGATACTGTTTCTGCGTCGTAAGAGCTTCTCTCGCCGCCGCGAGCATGCCCGCGGAAGTGTCGGAGTATATCTGCTTCAAAAGCGCTTTGTATTCCGCGCC
>DBEXQE010000179.1:0-4377 GCA_048167245.1 Christensenellales bacterium
TTTTTATTTTCGGATCTCTGTTTGGGGGGGGCGATTTACGGTATGAGCGTAAAATCGTCGAAGTATAAAGAATACGGATCTCCCGTTTCTTTGTTCCCGTAGTAAAGATTTATCTTTTTGATTTTCGTCATATCGAGTCCGGCGTCCGCCATGGTCTTAATATCGGCAGTCATAGTATGCCACTTAAAACTCGGTATCTCCTGCGACCAATTATAAATGTTTTGCAAATGACAAATCATATTGTAATTCACGTCGTTTACGTCGTAGAACTCTACGGAAACGTTGGATATTGTTTCGGGAGCGTCGCCCATTACCGAAAAAGCGACCTTGCTGTATTTCGAAAAGTCCACGCGTTCCACTGCATCGCCGCTTACGGTTATGCCGGGTGCGTCGTCCATACCGGGACGGCTCGGCGTTACCGCGAGCGTTACTTGAAGCGATCCCGAGCCGGATTTGATAAATCTCGGATCCCGACATATAGATATCGTCGGAGCTTCGCTCGGCTGAGCGCGCAGCGTATTCGTGCTTACCGCAAATCTGTCGGAATAGTCGTCGAAGAACAACAGCTCGTTTTCCTTATAAATTTTGGTTACCGATTTTATTTCTTCGTCGGTAATGTGAGCCATAAGATTGTCAACGTACAAAACATAAGGTTCGTCGCGCGAACTTTCAAACTCGAACGTTACGTATTCGGCATTATCCATGTAGCAAACGTCTTTCGCAACCGCGCGGTCGATGGCATAAATTATTTTGTTTTTGCCTTTTTTGAGTTTATAAGTTTTCGGCACGTAAGTAGCGCGGACGGCTCCTTGTTTGCGCGTGGTAAACGAAAGCGTAAACTCCCTTTCCGTATCCGACGGATTGAATACGTCTACCGTAAGCGACTTTACGTCGCCGAAATCCGTTTTGCCGCCGGCATATTTCGTGTCGAGCCACAAATCGAACCGCGGATCTACGCCGGCAGACGTGCCGCGTAAAGTAAACTTTGCCGACGCTTCGCCTTGCGTTACGTAGTTTTCGTCGGTGTTCAACTCGGCTTTGTGAAATTCGTCGGTATATAAAAACGTTTTCAATTCCGCAATGCTCTCGAAACCGCCTATCAGCACGGCGTCGGCGACCGCTTTGTCCCTGTCGTTTTTACCGCATGCGGCTCCGAGCAACGCGCACAAAACCGATAACATTATACTTACGATTTTTTTCATTTTGTTTATCCTCCTGTCTTATCCGGGCACGACCGCACCGACGAGCATATTGTCGAAATATACGATCTGATCGAACATCGGCTCTTTGTTCTCGTCTTTTACCGTGTTGGAGAATCTGAAAATTATCTTATCTGCCATTGAAAGCCGACGCCAATTCGTAAGGTAAACGTTATCGAGCGTTACGGCGGTCCATTTGCCTTTTGCAAGTTTTTGCGTAGTAAGCTCGTACGTATCGCTGCCTGCGCCGAGATAAATAACGGTTTCTATATCCGCTTCGCTTGCGTTATATACCATAACGGTAAATCGGTCGAGATCTTTTATCGTGAAACCGATCTCGTCGGCGTCGAAAGAGATCTCGGGATAATACGTCATCGTGGCAAGCGGATCGTCGATATCGAATTTACTTACCATTTCGACCTTTGCCGCGCCGCCCGAAATCGACACGTCGGTAGCATACGAAACGCTTATCGCGTCGGTATCGTTTACGCGAACGAATCCAACGCTGTTCTGCGTATCGAAATCGGACGCGACCGCCGTTTTGCCGCCTACAAAGAAGCTGTGCTTTTTGACTTCGCCGTCTTTGGTAAGCTCGATATCGAAATAGTTTGCGGGTTTATCGAGCGACATCGCATACGAATATTTTCTGCCCGCTCCTTTGACCGTGCCTGCGACTGTCGTTCCGTTTACTTTAACGTCGTATCCGTCCGCGGCATAAAACGAGATCTCGGCGTTCGCTCCGTTATACGTTATGCCGCCCGATACGAATTTTTCTTCGCTGCCTATAAGACCTATCGTTTCGGCAAGTTCTCTTCTTACCTGAAAATAGTTTTCTTCGTTCGGAACGTATTGCACTCCGCTGTAAAGCCGCCTGTAAAGACTCGAAACTATTTCATTCGCGTCTATTTTCTCTCCGTAATATTCGCTTATTTCGCCTGCGAGCCTGTCGAGTTCGTAAAGATATTCGTATTCTTCGTTACCGTCGCGCACCGCTTCGAGCCTTATGGTGCCGACCGGTCCTTTTATACCGTAATCCACGCCGGGATAAAAAAGGTATCCGTCGCCGTTTATCGCATCGGTTCTCGAATCGCGGCGGACTTCTTCGTATTGGTTTATAGGGCGCGTTATGTTTCCGTTGTTTCCCATTTCGCCGTACAAACTGTAATTTACGCACCAATACAAATTACCGTCGATACCGTAGTCGTACATCATATAATCGAGTATTCTCGCTCCGACAAGGTTATCGTCGATATGATACGTTATAAACGGATAATTCGGTCCCGTACATCCGTACCAGAATAAGTTTCCGTTCTTTTCTCGCTCCGTCGCATATATTTCACGGTCTTCCTCGGAATGAAACTCGTCGAAAAGCGGACAGTACGTATTAAGTCCCGAAACATATTTTTCGTTATACGGACCCGTTACTATATTCGGAATATTGTTCAACGCGCTCAAAAAATGTTGCTTATATTCCGAACTTTTATCGTCGAAATATCCTTTTGTTTCGAGATCGGAATACAGTTTCGCATGCAATTCTTCGAGTTTTTTCGTAACGTATACTATCTGTTTGTCCTGAACGCCGGTAGCGTCGAATTGCGGCTCGTCGTACAGCGCTCCGAAATAGTATACGAGTTTATCGAGCAGACACAGTTCTTCCGTGCTGTTTTCCGCAAGCGCGCTCAGCCATTGCATGTGATAATCGAAATCGAGCGAACCGCCGAGCCCGCAATCGGGATCGCTGTTCGGCGCTCCGCGGTACGGTATAACGTACGTAGTAACTCTCGGATCCGCCGTCGCTTTTTTGGCTTCGGCAACGTATTCGTCCAAATCGTTGTACACGAGCCTGTTGCCGTTTACTCTGTACTTAAGCAACGCGTCGTTGTACGCGCGCTTCATTTCGTCGGAACAATCGAGTTCTCCGTAAACAAGCTGATCCGTCCATACGTCGAAAAGACTTTTTACGTGTACCTCGTCGGAAATAGCAAAATCCCAAACGGTTACTTTCATGGGAATTTCGAAATTTTTACCGCCCGCCGTAAGCGTGGCCGTACCGGTATATTCTCCCGCGACGGTATCCTTTTCGGTTTCCACGGTTATATAAACGGCTTGGTTTACGCCGTCGATTTTGTTTTCTCCGTATTCCGCGGCTTTATCGAACGGCAACAGTGCGTCGGGATGGTATCCGGTCCGAGCTTTCGGGTTTCCCGTGGTATTGCTGTACACGTTTATGTACTTCTGCAAATATATTTTTATCGCGTCTTTACCTATCTTCGCGCCGTTCGGACCTACAAGATCCGATACCGTTACATCGAAAGAAACTACTTTGTATCCGTTTTGAGGCGTTATTATGAATTGCGCTCCCTCGATTTCGTTTCGGCACATTTCGTATTTCAATTCCGCTTCCGCCGTATCGTCGTAAGTAACGTCGCGCAGAACTTTCGTAGTAGCAAGCGCACTCCACAATTTCAGATCCGCGTCTTTGTTTTTTGCATTGCCGTCGCAACCGACCGCAGAAAAACACATTACTAAAAACAACACGACGGCGACTGTCTTTTTGATCATATTTTATAACCTCTCCGCAAATCAGTTAAGTCCGGCGTCTTCCATCATGCGCGCCCAAACTCGGTTTACTTCCTGATAGTTCATTTGAAATATATCTTCGGGCGAAATGTAATCCGTCGCGGTGCTCGTATTAAGCACGCTTTCGACCGACCCCATTGTAGGAATATTATTGAACGGTTTAAGTCCGGCACGGTACGAAATCGGATATTTCATACTGCGCAGGATATTGTTTTTCGTTTTTGACAAAATATCGAATTTCGATTTCTGAAACGTGGATATATTATCCAATTCGGAATAATCGAAATCGAAAGGCAAACTTATTCCGCGACCCGCTTTCGTGTAGATCTCTATTCCCTCGTCGCTGTACAGAAATCTCAGAAAATCTTTTGCCAGATCGGGGCTCGACGTATATGCGGGTATAAGAACGCAGTGAGAAACTCCGCCGCCGGAACTCGATATTCCGCGTGCATCCTCCACCGTTTTTATGTCTGCGTCGCTCGCAAACGACGGTTTTTCGCCTTGCTTGCCGCCGTCTATCCACTTAACGAGTGCCGAAAGTTTCTTGTCCCGTTCTATATCGTTCTTAAAAGACGTTTTATCCGCAAGCGCGCTTATG
>DBEXQE010000180.1:0-11416 GCA_048167245.1 Christensenellales bacterium
GCCGTCATAGGCGGCGGCGGACGCGAACACGCGATCGTGTGGAAGTTGTCGCTTTCGCCTAAGGTCGGAAAAATTTACTGTATTCCCGGTAACGCGGGGATCGCCGAGATAGCCGAATGTCACGGCGACATAGCGGCTACGGATCTCGATAAGATAGTCGAATTCGTCCGCGCGCATAAAGATATTTATCTTACCATGGTCGCGCCCGACGACCCGCTTGCTTTGGGGCTTGTGGACAGGCTCGAAGAAAACGACTTTCGCGCTTTCGGACCGCGCGCAAACGCGGCGATCATCGAAGCGAGCAAAGTGTTCTCGAAAAACCTTATGCAAAAGTACGGTATTCCGACGGCGGCGTACAGGACTTTTTCGGACTACGGCAAAGCGGCGGAGTATATAAAGGAGTGTCCTTTGCCGACCGTTATCAAGGCGGACGGTCTTGCGCTCGGCAAGGGCGTGCTAATCTGCAACACGCGCGAAGAAGCCGAAAACGGGCTTAAAAGCATAATGGTAGGCGGCGCGTTCGGCAAGGCGGGCAACGAAGTCGTTATCGAAGAATTTCTGAGCGGTTTCGAAGTGTCGGTGCTTGCGTTCACGGACGGCAAAACGGTGCTTCCCATGGCGTCGAGCCAGGACCACAAGCGCGCGCTCGACGGCGACAGGGGGCTTAACACGGGCGGCATGGGAACTTACAGCCCGTCGCTGAAATACACGGAAGAAATGCAGGAAAAAGCCTACAAGGAAATATTCGTCCCGACTATCCGCGCAATGGAAAAGGAAGGGCGCGTGTTCAAGGGCGTCATTTACTTCGGGCTTATGATAAGCGGTAACGACATAAAAGTTCTCGAATACAACGCGCGCTTCGGCGATCCCGAAACGCAAGTCATCCTGCCGAGAATGGAAAACGATCTTTTCGACGTGTTCGAAGCCGTTATCGACGGCACGCTCGACAAAGTGAACTTACGTTATAAGAGCGACGCTTGCGTGTGCGTCATCGCGGCGAGCGGCGGATACCCCGAAAAGTACGAAAAGGGTAAAGAGATCACGATAGGGAAGCTCGACGACGGCGTTGTACTGTTCCATGCGGGAACGGCGAAAAAAGACGGCAAACTCGTAACGAACGGCGGCAGAGTCATAGGCGTTACCGCGCTCGGCAAAGACCTATGCTCCGCCCGCGAAAAGGCGTATGAGAATTTGCAAAAAGTCAAGTTCGATAAAATGCACTACCGCACCGATATCTGCAAATTGTAAGGAAAACAAATATGGCTATCAGAAGATTATTCGTAGAGAAGAAAGAAAACTACCGCAGTCATGCGGCGAGCCTTAAAAGCGACGTGAAAAACGTGCTCGGGATCGATCTGAAAGAACTCAGGTATATCTTGCGTTACGACGTGGACGGCATAGAAGAAAAACACTGGAAAAAAGCCGTGAACGGCGTGTTTTCCGAGCCGCCCGTAGACGAAGTAACCGAGAGCGAGAGTTTTCCGTTCGGCGACGGATATAAGGTTTTCGGCACGGAATATCTGCCGGGTCAGTACGATCAGCGTGCCGACAGCGCGGCGCAGTGCGTTCAGCTTCTGACGAAAGCGGCGCGCCCGCTAATAAGGTGCGCGACCGTCTACGCGGTCAAGGGCGCGGACGAAGAAGAATTCGAAAAGATAAAGCGCTACTTCATAAACCCCGTCGAATCGCGCGAGTGTTCCATGGCGATGCCGTTAACGCTTTCCATGCCCGTAAGCGACCCCGAACCCGTTCGCATGGTCGAAAACTTTACGGATATGAGCGAAGACGAACTCAGAACTTACCACGCGAATTTCGGATTTGCTATGACGCTCCAAGACCTTATGTTCGTGCAGGCGCATTTCAGAGCAGAATACCGCAACCCGACGGTTACGGAACTCAAAGTCATTGACACTTACTGGTCGGACCATTGCCGCCACACGACTTTTATGACGACGCTCGAAAAAGTCGATATAAAGTCGGATATCCCGCAGATAAAGGAAACTTACGAAAACTATCTGCGCCTTTTCAACAAGCATCACAAGGGCAGGGCGGACAAGTACCCGAACCTTATGGACATAGCGACGATGGGCGCGCGCGAGCTTAAAAGCCGCGGACTTCTCGACAATCTCGACGAGTCGGACGAGATAAACGCCTGCTCGGTCAAGGTAACGGCGGTGGTCGACGGCGCGGAAGAAGAATGGCTCGTAATGTTCAAGAACGAAACGCACAACCACCCGACGGAGATCGAACCGTTCGGCGGGGCGGCTACCTGCCTTGGCGGCGCGATACGCGATCCGCTTTCGGGCAGAGTCTACGTATATCAGGCAATGCGCATAACGGGCGCGGCGGATATCAACGCTCCGTTCGACAAGACGCTGAAAGGCAAACTGCCGCAACGCGTCATTTCCAAGACGGCGGCGGCGGGTTTTTCGTCGTACGGCAATCAGATAGGGCTCGCGACCGGCATAGTAAACGAAATGTATCACGAGGGCTACGTTGCCAAAAGGCTCGAAACGGGCTTCGTGGTCGGCGCGGCTCCCGCGTCTAACGTAGTCAGGAGCAAGCCGCTTGCGGGCGACGTCGTTATGCTCATAGGCGGAGCGACGGGGCGCGACGGTTGCGGCGGAGCTACGGGTTCGTCGAAAGCGCACACGGTCGATTCGGTGTCCGAGTGCGGCGCGGAAGTTCAGAAAGGCAACCCGCTCACCGAACGCAAGATCCAGCGTCTTTTTCGCAATCCCGAAGTTACGCGACTTATCAAAAAGTGTAACGACTTCGGCGCGGGCGGCGTTTGCGTCGCGATAGGCGAACTGTCGGACGGGCTCGATATAAATCTCGACGCCGTTCCGAAAAAGTATCAGGGACTTTCGGCTACCGAACTCGCGATCTCCGAATCGCAGGAGAGAATGGCGGTAGTCGTAGCAAAGAGCGACGTTGAAAAAATGAAAGCGCTCTGCGATGAAGAAAATCTCGACGCTACGGAAGTCGCGACCGTTACGGATCGCGGACGCATGAGAATGTACTTAGGCGGCAACCTTATAGTCGACCTGTCGCGCAAGTTTCTCGACAGCAACGGCGTGCGCCAGTCGGCGGAAGCGCTCATAAAGGAAAAAGCGGTCAAATTCTTCTCGGCTCCCGCTCCCGCGGCAAAGGGCGCAAAGACGAACGCGGAAAAGCTCTCCGCGCTTCTGAAAGATTACAACACGGCAAGTCAGAAAGGACTTTCCGAAATATTCGATTCCACGATAGGCGCGAACACGGTCCTTATGCCGTTCGGCGGCAAGTATCAGCTTACGCCCGCTATCTCCATGGCGGCGAAACTGCCCGTCCAAAAGGGCGTTACGGACACCTGCACGGTAAGTTCCTGGGGTTGCGATCCGCAGCTTATGAGCGAATCTCCGTTCACGGGCGCCGTTTATTCCGTGTTGCTGTCGGTCATCAAGACGTGTCTTACTGGCGCGCCGCTTAGCACCGTGCGCCTTACGTTCCAGGAATTTTTCGAAAGGCTCAGGGACGAAAAAGAGCGTTGGGGCAAGCCGCTCAGCGCACTGCTCGGCGCGTTGCACGCACAGCTCAAACTGTCGCTCGGCGCGATCGGCGGAAAAGATTCGATGAGCGGCTCGTTCGAAAAGTACGACGTTCCGCCCACGCTCATCTCGTTTGCGCTAGGGCTTGCGAACGCGGGCGATATCACGGACAACGTGCTCAAAACGGCGGGACAGAAAGTTTACCGCTACCGCTTAAAGCGCGACGCGGCGGGACTTCCGGACTTTAACGAACTCATTGATTTTCTCAATCTGTACAACGGGGAACTTCGTCGCAAGAGAGTAAGTTATTCCACGGTCGTCGAAAAGGGCGGCGCGGCGGCGGCGATAGCCAAATCCGCGTTCGGAAACGGTTTCGGATTCAGGTTCGAAAAGGGCGCGAAAGATCTGTTTTTGCCGCTTCTCGGCGATATCCTGCTGTCCACCGACAGCCCCGACGACTTTATCGGCTACGGCTTGGAGCTTTTGGGCGAAGCGACCGAAGACGGCGTGTTCGATTTCGGAAACGGCGATATACTGTGCTCCGACGCGGCGACGGCGTCGTTCACTGGTACGTTCGAAAGCGTTTACCCCACGACCGCGGCGGCGACGGGGACCGCCGAAAACGTTTCGTATTCGGCTAAAAACATAATAATAACGAAAAACAAAGTCGCTAAGCCTCGCGTGTTCATTCCGGCTTTCCCCGGCACGAACTGCGAGTACGACACGGCTAAACGCTTTATTCTCGCGGGCGCCGAGCCCGAAATTTTCGTCGTGAAAAACCGTAGCGCGAAAGACATATCCGAAACGGTCGACGCGATGAGCAAACTTATAAAAATGTGTAACATAATAGCGTTCCCGGGCGGTTTCTCGGGCGGCGACGAACCCGACGGCTCGGGCAAATTCATCGCAACGACTTTTCGCAACAAGAAACTCGCCGACGCGGTAAACGATTTGCTTTACGCGCGCGACGGCTTGGGCTTGGGCATTTGCAACGGCTTTCAGGCGCTTATAAAGCTCGGACTTTTGCCGAACGGTAAAATAGGCGAGCTTAAAAGTTCGTCGCCTACGCTCACGTTCAACAACATTTCGCGCCATGTTTCCACGGTAAGTTACGTAAGGGTCGCAAGCAATCTTTCGCCTTGGCTTTCGGGCGTGAAAGTCGGCGAAGTCTACGCGGTAGCCGTATCTCACGGCGAAGGCAAATTCGTGGCGAGCGCGGACGACGTGAAAAAACTCATCGCAAACGGTCAGGTCGCGACTCAGTACGCGGATCTCGACGGCAACGCCACAATGCAAAGCCCGTACAATCCGAACGGCTCGTTCGCGGCGATAGAAGGCATCACGAGCGCGGACGGCAGGATACTCGGCAAGATGGGACACTCCGAGCGTATCGGCGAAAATATCATGAAAAACATAGATATGCCGAGCGATATGAAAGTGTTCGAATCGGGCGTAAATTATTTCAAGTAGACCCGTAATGGATACTCAGGAGTTAAAGTTTTTACCCGTAAGCAGGCAGGATATGGCGGAGCGGAATTTGTCCGCTCTCGACTTTATACTGATTTCGGGCGACGCGTACGTCGATCACCCGTCTTTCGGGCATGCTCTCATTGCGCGTCTGTTCGAAAAGGGCGGGTACAGCGTAGGAATCATACCGCAGCCCGTAAGCGACGCGGACTATACGCGTTTAGGCGAGCCGAAAAAGGCTTTTCTCGTTTCGGGCGGCGTAGTGGATTCCATGGTGAACAACTACACCGTAGCCAAAAAGAAGCGGACGCGCGACGAGTACAGCGAGAACGGCGTTGCGGGCAGGCGACCCGACAGGAACGTTTCCGTATACTGCAAGGCGTTGAAACGGCTGTTCCCGAGCGTTCCCGTGATCGCGGGCGGTATCGAAGCGTCGTTGCGCAGGCTGTCGCACTACGACTACTGGTCGGACAGCGTGATGCGCTCCATTTTGTGCGACGCTCCCGCCGACCTTATAATTTACGGAATGGGCGAAAATCCCGTGTTCGAGCTGATAAAAGCCGCCGACAGGGGTATCCCGCTCGACAAGATAAAGAATATTCGCGGCACGGCGTATCTTACGGACATGAACTGTGCGAGCGCGAAGATAAAGCGCGCGGTGGAACAGGGCGACGACTCGGAGTACATAGTCGTTTCGAGCCACGAGCGCGTCAAGAGCGACAAAAAGCTGTACTGCAAGGCGTTCATGACGGCGTACGAGAATATGGACCCGTCGTGCGCAAAAGGCATAATACAAAAGCAGGACTACGAGCGTTACGTCGTAGTCAATCCGCCCGCGCTCCCGCTTACGCAAAAGCAGATGGACTACGTGTACTCGATCGACTACATGCGCGCGCCGCACCCCATGTACGAGAGCGTTCCCGCGATAGAAGAAGTCAAGTTTTCGGTTACGGCTCACAGGGGTTGCTACGGCAACTGTTCGTTCTGCGCGCTAACGTATCATCAGGGGCGGCAGATCTCGAAGCGCAGCGCGGACAACATAATCGCGGAAGTCGAGAAGATAGCCGCGGATAAGGACTTCAAGGGCTATATTCACGATATAGGCGGACCGAGCGCGAATTTTCACGACAACCCGTGCGCAAAGGACGGCAAGCGCGGAGCGGAGTGCAAGGCGCGCGACTGCATAGGCTACAAAATGTGCGCCGCGGTAAAGCCCGACCATTCTGAATATTTGGAGATCCTGCGCAGGGCGAGAAACGTAAAGGGCGTCAAAAAGGTGTTCGTTCGCAGCGGGATAAGGTTCGATTATCTTATGGCGGACCCGGACAAAACTTTTATGCGCGAACTCGTGAAGCACCACGTTTCGGGGCAACTCAAAGTCGCGCCCGAGCATATCGCCGACGGCACGCTCAAACTCATGAACAAGCCGCCGCACGAAGTTTACGAAAAGTTTCGCAAGGAGTTCGAGCGGCTGAACAAGGAATTCGGACTCGATCAGTATCTCGTGCCGTACTTCATCTCGTCGCATCCGGGTTGCACTCTTGCCGACGCGGTAAAGCTGACCGAGTACCTTAAAGAAATAAACTATATGCCGAAGCAGGTGCAGGATTTTTATCCCACTCCGTCCACTCTTTCGACTACCATGTACTACACCGAACTCGACCCGCGGACGCTTACGCCCGTATACGTTGCGAAAAGCCCGCACGAAAAGGCTTTGCAACGCGCGCTGTTGCAGTACAGATTGCCGCAGAACAAAAAGCTCGTCGAAGAAGCGTACGAGAAAGTCGGCAGATCGGTCGGTGAAAAACGGAAGAAGTTTTTTTAATATTTGACAAAATCGGGTCGTACGTATATAATAAACGTATGACTCGTTTTGTTCTGTGCGCGGTACCGCCTATAATATTGCCCGTGATAATGATCGTCGTCGGTTGCGGCGTGGGGGCGGCGTGTATCGCGTATGCCGTAAAACTCATAAAGCGGCAGATAAAATTAAGCAATTCGATAACGCTCGTCGAACTCAAAAGCACGAAGATACACTATTGGATCTTTGCGCTCGTTACCGCGTTTTTCTTTGTGTACGTCGTGTTTCAGATGATAGACGCGAACGGTCCCGAAGTTCTGCTTTTGCGCGAATATTTCGGCATGCCGCGGTGGCAGGCGCTGATAATGCTCGCTTTTTTGGCGTTTATGCTTTTGTGCGCGCTGTTTTTGCTTGCCGTGCTCATAAAGTGCAGGGGCGGAGTCGTCGACAAGGGCGTTTACACCGCCGCGCGCTATTTGGAGTGGTATCACGTGCACGACTATATAATCGACGAAGAAAAATGCGTCGTTATCTTAACGGCGGACAAATACACGTTCAAGACGCTTAAAGGCACGACCCCGCCGCTGAAAGTCGCTCGCAACGACATTCCGAAGCTGAAATTTATATTGAACAAGAATAAGAACAAGTTTTCATCATTTTAGCACGAAAGCACATTCATCGCGGCATACGGGCTTTCGTAGTAATAAAATAATCCGGAATAATGTATAATGGAAAAAAATATAAAAAAAGCCGTATCGCTTAAAAAGAACGTCGACAAGACGGCGTTCGTGGGCAATAAAGAAGATATGATCCCGTTCGCATGGCGTCAGCCCTTGCAACTTACCGACCGCAAGAAAATGACGAAAGTTTTCAGAACGAGGAAAAAGGAAGAGATCGAGCGGTCGTTGTTAATGCCCGCTCACACGGACAATTAAAGACGGCGTATGAGTAGTTAGTCATTGCGAGGAGCGTAGCGACGAAGCAATCCAAAATAAATACTGCGTTAAGGCTGGATTGCTTCGCTTGCGCTCGCAATGACAGTAGGCATAGGCTCGCAATGACGACGGGTTTACGCTCGCAATGACCGATAGTCGGATAACGCCTTAGTCGCTGGCGTTTTCCAAAACAAGCACGTCGAAATTAACGGGTTCTACAAAATCCGATTTCTGAAAGCGCGTTATGTGGAACGCGTCGAAATTTTTAAGGTGGCTTTTCAGCACTACGGGAGTGGGGTAGTCGAAATCGTGGCAGATCTCGACAAGGTACTCCATAAACTTTTCGGGATCGTATTTCTCGAAACGCTTATACATGGTGTCTTTGACTATCTTATCTTTTATCATGGCTTTCGCCCAAATTTTCAACATATATACAGTATAACACAAACCGCCGTAATTTACAAGAAGAAACGGCGGTTTATTTTTTAGGTAAGACTATTCTTTCGAGTCCTGTATCGGAGAGTGTCCGAAGTACGTTTTGTACGCTTTGCTGAAATTGTACGGAGACGAATAGCACAGCATATCCGAAACCTGCGTTACGGTATAGTTTTGGCTCAAAAGCCTTTGCGCGTACTCCATTTTGTTTTTTAATATATAGTTTTTCATTGTCATGCCGTAATATTCTTTGAAATATTTGCAGATATAGGCATGCGAGTAGCCGAAACGGAAGCATATTTCGTCTACCGACACTATCGTCTTAAAGTTATTTTCTATATAGTTCGAGATCTCGGGCAGATTCAGACGTATGTTCTGATTTCGGTTCAGAGCCTGTTCGTTAAACGGTCGCGCGATAAAGATCAGAATTTCCGTGAGCGCAGAATCTAAGCTGATCTCTCTGTACGGCTTTGTTTCCATCATTTCGGATACGACCGCCGTGATACGGTCCTGTATCTGCGCGCCTTTTATGATCCGATTCGCGGGATTTTTGAATTTACGGTATAAGTTTTCGAATAGCTTGCGCGACGGCGAATCGGGCTTTATATCGAACGCGATCGTTATGCTTCGCATTGCGTTTTTGCTATGCAGACAATGTTTTTCGTTTTTGAAAATAAAAGTCAGTTCCTTTGGATTCAGCATAGTTTCCACGCCGTTTACGGAGTGCTTAAAAGAGTTGAACATGGAAAAACTGATTTCGATATCGCACACTTGCACATGATCGGCAACGTCGAATTTGCTCAGGTGGTAGTTGTCGCAAATTTGTATGATCGAATAATTCTGCGTTTCGATCGGATTGTCGGGCGTACGCGTTTCCCAATTATAAAAGTCGTTCTTAAAGATGAGCGGAAGTTGTTGTTTCGAATTTCCCATAACTACATTATATACCCGTAAAACAATGTTGTCAACGGTTAACGTCGGTTTTCGGTCGGATGAATAAATCATATTTAATATGATAAAAAAAGATATTGTATTTTGCGCCGATAACTGATAAAATTAACGAAGCGAATACAGACAGGAGAAATGATATGATATTTGAAAACGATCGGACGCTTCAAAAGTCGTGGAAAATACTGTACAACAGGTATGAGGGCATGGAGGCCGCGACCGTACGGCTCTTGAATACGGAACTGAGCAAATATCTGATAAGAGCGGACGGCGTGAATACCGTATATATTTTGCCGTGCGAGAAAGAAGGATCCGCCGATTACGAAAACGCGTTCGTCGTCGGACTGTATAAAGACAGCGCGCTTATACGCGGATATATCGAAGAAAAAGAGATCCCGCGCGGCGGCTACTGCGTAAAGGTGGCTAAGAAAAAAGAAGATCCCGACAGGCGGTTGGTGCTCATCACCGCGCACGAGCCGGAGCAACTTTATTACGGCGCGGCGGAATATCTCGACGACTACGCAAACACTCACGCGGTCGCGCACGGCAGTCTGCGCTATCCGGAGAGCATATACGAAACGGTTACCGACGAATACTTAAAGCTCGGTCGGGAATTTTGCATGAGCGAGTACGTCTCGTCTTTCGCGCCGAAACTCAATGAGCGCGGCGTGTTTTGCTGGGGACAGACCATAAACGATTACCGCAGTTATTTTAAGGACTTGGCTCGCCTGAAGATCAATCGCGCCGTGATATGGAACACGTTTATGCCGGTCAACGCGAAAGAAGTCCAAACGTTCGCCGAGAGCCTGGGCATAAAGATCCTCTGGGGTTTCGCCTGGGGCTGGACGAACAAGATGTTGGAAAGCGTAAAGACCATAGACGAGACTTACATCCGCGCGCTCGAAGACGAAGTGATAGAGCTGTACGAGCGGGAATATTTGCCGCTCGGCGTAAAAGATATTTATTTTCAGTCGTTTACGGAATTGCAATGCGACAGCATAGGCGGGCGTAAGATCGCGAGCGTAGTAACCGACTTCGTGAACGAAACGGCGCATAGGCTGTGGGCAAAATATCCCGATCTGAACTTGCGTTTCGGGCTTCACGCGACTTCGGTCAAAAATCATTTAAGCGATATCGCGCGCGTGGATAAGCGCATCGAAATAATATGGGAAGATTGCGGGTGGATCCCGTTTTCGTACTGGCCCGGCGTGGAGAGCGAAGAAGTATTTAAGCAGACGCAACGCGACGTGGAGCGGCTAATAAATCTGCGAGACGGCGCGAAAACCGGGTTCATGCTCAAAGGGTTTCAGATCTCGGACTGGACGCGTTTCGAACGTCAGACGGCTCCGTTCGTTTTGGGCGAAAACAGCCGCGCGGTGATAGACGCCGACCGTCGCAATCGCAGAGGAAATCAGAAGATATTCTTCGGCGAATGGTTGAAGTACGGCAAATACGCTTTGAAGATGATATCGTTCATAATCGGTCTGTCGGATCACGGATGCGGGCTGTATCTCGTCGGGATTTTCGACGACGGAATATATCTGCCCGAGGCGTTGTGCGCCGAAATGATGTGGAACTGCGACGTCGATTACGACGATCTTTTAATGAAAGTCGCGCAGAGAGATTACATAACGGAACCGTAAACGGGATAAATTCCGACCCGCGCGAGTACTGCTTTGATAACTTTACAGGATAAAAAAGGATATCATAGTGTATAAAGTGCGGATATTTACATAGGCTCTTATTACGAGTATAATATATATATTAAACAGGTTTCATTTACGGAAAGAAAATGAAAAACGGAGGCTTAACAGGAAAATGAGAAAGAGAATTTTTACGGTGATATTGGCATTTGTAAGCGCGTTTGCCGTTATGGGATGCGCCGTGCCCGAAGCGGGCGGCGGAGACGAGTACCTGGAACAGGTGGACTCGTCGCGCGTGCAGTTATACGTATATAACTATAACGGCGGTTACGGAACGGATTGGCTCATGAGCTTGAAAGCCAAGTACGAGGAGTTGCACAAGAACGATAAGTACGGCGACAAGACGGGCGTACAGATAATGGTCAGCAATCCGAAGCAAGGCGTAACGCAGGGCGACGTAAAGGCGAACAAAACGAACGACGTATATTTCGTCGAGGGCATATATTACGATCAGTTTCGCACGGCGGGAGTTATCGCGGACATAACGGACGCCGTAACGGGCGAAAACCCTTACGAAACGAGCAAGACGATCGAAAGCAAATTTACGGACTCGCAGAAAGAATTCTACGGCGTGGATATAAACGACGGGGGGGGGAAGCA
>DBEXQE010000181.1:0-2140 GCA_048167245.1 Christensenellales bacterium
ATTTTATTTTAACGAGGCAGAAAGAATTAAAGTAAAAAATATGCTTATCGACACGGGAACTGATAAATTGTTAGATGAAAGCATATTCTTGATTGATTGCAGATATGATAATAAACAATCTGCTTCTCAAGCAGATGCTCATCACTTGGAATAATAAAAAGCAAAGCGGTAATGAGATTAACCATTACCGCTTTGCTTGTAACTTTTGGTGACAAAGCCCGAAACCACATTTACTAATACATATCTAAGGGTCAAACTCTGTCTATTTTGGTGCACCCGGCGAGGCTCGAACTCACAACGTCGGCGTCGGAAGCCGAAATTTTATCCAGTTAGACTACGGATGCATATTGTATTGAATTTTGTTCTGCAACGCCACCGATTGATACGGCAGGGTGTAGATTCGGGTGTAGATTTTTTTGGAGTTGTGTGTTTTGCGGGAAAAATCGACCGAAAACCGCAATATATAGGGGAAATTCCGTAAAATCGCTTTATCGCGTATTAGCGTCGGAGGCCTTTATGGTATCCAATTCCACTACGGGCGCTAATTTCGGGTAGCGGGCGTATTCGAAGAATAAGTTCGGATCTTATTCGCGTGAAACCATTATACAACAAAAACGTTTCCGTGTAAAGCGTAGCGCGGCGAAAAAAACATGTTTTTCCGTTTAGCCGCATTGTGTTGACAGTGCGCGGTCTTAGGAGTATAATTAAAGTTCGGGCGGCGGAATACTAAAATAAGGAAGAAAAGACCCAAGGACGGAACGAATGATAGCACTGCAAATATTTTTACTTATAGTCGGACTTGTACTGCTCGTGAAAGGGGCGGATTGGTTCGTGGACGGCGGCGCGGGAGTGGCGAAAAAATGCAAGATATCGCCGCTCATAGTCGGGCTTACGATAGTCGCGTTCGGTACGAGCGCGCCCGAGCTTGCGGTGTCGGTAACTTCGGCGATAGCTCATTCCACGGATCTCGCAATAAGCAACGTAGTCGGCAGCAACATAATCAACATATTTCTTATACTCGGGCTGTCGGCTGTTTTGCACAAACTGCCCGTTCAGAAAAATTCGCTGTATCTCGATCTGCCCGTGCTCATACTTTCGAGCGCAGTCATAATCATTTTGGGATATTGGGGCGGCGCGGTCGTATGGTGGGACGGGCTTATCATGATCGCCGTGTTCGGCGTCTACATGTTCGTTCTTTTGCGTAAAGCGGTAAAGGAGATCAAAAATCCCGTCGAAACCGTAAACGTGAGCGAGAGCGGCGGCGACGGCGCGGAAATCAAGGACGGCAAGGAAGAAAAAACGCCGAAGTCGAAGCTCGGCGTATGGTACGAAAACCAAAAGCAAAAGATCTGGTTCCTTATAATTCTCATTATCGTAGGCATAGGCATGATAGTCGGCGGCGGAACGCTCCTTGTTAACGCGGCTAAGGACATAGCCACGCGCGCGGGCGTTTCTCAGCGCGTTATAGGGCTTACAATCGTCGCGATAGGCACTTCGCTCCCCGAACTCGTAACGAGCGTCATAGCGGCGTTTAAGGGCGAAACGGACATAGCCGTCGGCAACATTATAGGCAGCAACATATTCAATATTCTGCTTATTGCGGGGATCTCGTCGCTGTTTTATCCGCTGTCGTTCTCGATGGGCAACCTTATCGACGCGACGGTCGCTCTCGGAGCGGCGCTTATCCTGCTTTTGTTCAGTCTGCCCAAGTCGCACAGCTTGGGGCGGGCGAGCGGGATCGTGATGCTCGCGTGCTTTGCGGGATATTACGTGTATCTGTTTATGGCTTGATAAAGGTTACTCTTTGCGCTGAACGTCGACTTTCTGCGAGTTTTCGTCGTAAGACGCGAGCAGAACGCTTTTGAGTTCGCTTTCGGAATTTACAGCAAGCTGAGAGTAGAGCCATTCTCTGTCTTTATTTATTTCGCTTAATCCCGAGTCGGACACGCGCCCGTCGATGACGAGATAATTCGGAAGTTCGGCGCGCTCGATCTCGATCGGCAGATCTTTCGTAACGGCGGGACGTTCTTCGCCGATCGGCATTATCGAAAGCTGACCGCTCGTTTCGAACAGCGCGTAAGCCACTTGCTTTAAGTCGAAGTAACCCTTTTCGCGGCAGAGCGCGAGCAGATCGTTAACG
>DBEXQE010000182.1:0-2614 GCA_048167245.1 Christensenellales bacterium
ATGACCTGCGCGGGGTCGGCGATCCTGAGCTGAACGGTGTAAGTCCCGTCGGCGTTGCGGTAATAATTGCGGAAATATTCCTGCTTGCGCCTGAAAGACATGCGGTTTTCTTTTATGTATTCGCTCATTTCCGCGCGCAGAGAAGTGGGGATACGCATATAAAAGTGAGAAAGACACATTCTGCCGTCGGGCGTTATGCTGTAATATATTTTGTTTTCGTGAACGGACTGATAAATAAAACCCGCGTCGAGCAACTGAGCAAGAGTTTCCTTGCACTCCATCCAAGGGATCCAGTTGTTGTTGTTACTGCAAATATTCAGCACGTTGTCTTCCATGATAGGAAAATCCATCTTGTCGAACACAAACAAGAGCATCAGCTTATTAAGCGTAGAATTTACGGATAATTCCAAAATCAAGCCTCCTCCCTTATAAGCGTTGGTAAACGACAAATAATATGCCATATTATTATACCATATCTTTTTAAGAAAAGAAACTTTTATCGACAAAATTTTTATACAAATTTTCAACGCGATTATTGTACACATTTTTCGCGCTTGACAGCGTTTTCGCTTACGTGATATAATCGGTGCATGACTACGAAACGCCTTATCCGCATCAGCTATTTTACCATGCTCACGATAGTAGGCGGACTTATAAAAATTCCCGTTCCCGCATTTCCCGATATGATGTTCACGCTTCAAACGGTATTCGTTATATCGTCGGGTCTTATGCTCGGCGCGCGCGACGGAATGTATGCTCAGATCGCGTATATGGTTCTGGGACTTATAGGCGTGCCGATCTTCACTCAGGGCGGCGGATTATCCTACGTTTTTCAGCCGTCGTTCGGCTATATTCTCGGCTTTCCGTTTGGCGCGTTTCTGGCGGGAAAACTCAAAAGCAGTTTCAGAACGCTGTCGGTCGTAAAACTTTACTTCTGCGCGGTCTTCGGCAATTTGCTGATCTACGCGCGAGGAGTGCCGTATCAGTTCCTTATAATATGGCTGTATCTCGGCAGGGGAGCGCTTGCCGCCGCCGCAACGCTCGTAACGCTCCCGTTTATGTTTATCATAGATTCGATGATCCTGTATCTTATCTGCCTTATTTATCCGAAGATCAACACGTTTATAGGCATAGCCGACCCGCCGTTCGAAAAGAGAGATAAAAACAGGACCGAAACGGGCGCGGCGAACGAAACAGATTGATCTCAAACCCTTGACGGGGGGGGGCAAAAATATTGTATAATCTTCGTAAAGTAATATTTACGGAGATTATTTATTATGGGAATGGTGGCGGCGATATGCACGCAGTGCGGCGCGGCGATAGAAGTAGACGAGAGCAAAGAAGCGGGTATCTGCTCGCATTGCGGTACTGCTTTTATAACGGAAAAGGTGATAAACAATTACCACATACATAACACGACGAACGTTACGAATAAAATCGAGCACGCTACGATAAACGTGAAAAACGGCGACGACGCGGACGACGAAGCAAAGCGTTACCGAGCTTTTATAAAGCAGAAAAAGTATGCGAGTGCGGTCAAACTTTTGGATAAAATGGAAGAAAAGTTCCCCGATTCCGCTCTTACGCAATACTGCAAAGCCGATTTTTTTCTTACGTCGGAAAGTTACGTCAACAGTTTCGGAATATCCGAAGACGAAGATGAAGACGAACCGTCGTCCAGCGGCTATAAGGCGGCAGGCGGGATATTCGACTTGCAAATGCTTTCCGACGATCTCGATAGTTACGAGAAGTTGAGCGACGCGGAAATAAGACGCAGGCTCGACAAGAAAGAAGTACATAACGATTGCGTCGACGCGGGATTTTTCCGTTGGAAAGAAAATCGGGAGATAGATACGGAGTATAAACTCAGGCGGCTTCTCGGCTATTGCGTGCCCGAAGCGGTCGCGTTCGGTTTGGAGAATATGTTCTTTTGGGACGACAACGACGACGCGATCAAAGACGATATAAATTGCGTTCCGCATTACGATAACGTTTTGCAACGGTATGCGGTCAACGAGATTTATTTCGATCCCGATTATTTGTATAACAGGGACTATTTGGACGAAGAAGATTTCGACCCTGAAAAATATGCGACGATAAAAGATTTTTTCAAAGCCAAAAACGTAAACGCCGATTTTTATTTCGATCCGAGCGAACTCGCAAAATCGAAAAATTCAGGTAAGATCGGGATCGCGGGTTATGCGAACGTATACAAACGCGCTTTGTTTTTCGCGGACAAAACAATGGAATTCGGAGATTCGCTTTTTACCGACGCCGAACGGGACAAACACGCCGATTTCTTACGCGAGATAAAAGAAAAACGCGACGCGTTTGCCGCCTTGGTCGAACGCCGCGAAAAAGCCAAGCGGAGAACTCTTGCGTTCAGGGACGAATTACGCGAGAAATACAAAAAAGAACTCAAAGCGCATAAGGATAAGTGCAAAGATGCTTTCAAGCCGAAAAAGAACGGCTCCAAGGGTTCTAAGTTTATATGGAAGCTGTTAAGGTTCGTAATTATCGCGGGCGTTATAGTCGGCGTCGCCGTATTCTTAATAAATAAATTTTTGTAGAGTAAAAAAAATACTTGCATTTCATTGCTATGCAAGCATTTTTT
>DBEXQE010000183.1:0-5775 GCA_048167245.1 Christensenellales bacterium
TGCTGAAAAAAGCGTTTGAGATATTGCGCAGTCGCGGCTACGCATATTTCGGTCTGCATCCGTTCGATCACGGATATTATAAGCGTTTCGGGCTTGAAAACATAAGTTATGCGTGTCATAGTACCGTGATCGGCGGCAAAAGTTACGAAATCAAAGACTATTCGGACGAAGATTTCGGTACTGTCGCCGAAATTTACGACAAAATGAGCGCACCGTATTTTAATAGATTGCTTCTGACGAAAGAAAAGTTTTCGCTTAAAGTCGGCGAGTATGCGGCGGACGGCATATCGTGTAAATTGCTGTCCGACGGCGGTAAATGCTTTGCTTTCGCGTTCGTCGATAAGGGAAACATAGATTTTTACGCGACGACGGATATGCGGAAGTTTTCGCTTGCCGAGTGTTTCAAGGGCTATTCGTATTCCGATTTTTCCGCAAAAAGCGAGCCGTACTTACAAGGCAGAGTTATCGACGCTAAAAAAGCCGCGCTCGAATTTTTTACGGCAGATCCGCCCGAGAGCGAAATTTCTTTTTGCGTAACCGACGCGCTTATAAAAGAAAACAATATCCGCATATCGGTCAAGCGAGAGAACGGAAACGTGGTTATAAACGATTGCGAATTTACCGAAAACGTCTTCGAAATAGGCGACTTTACGAAGAAAATATTTTGCGGCGCCGCAAACTTTTTTCCCGACAAATACTGATATTGCTTGCAATAAATTCCGTTCGGGTGTAAAATAATAGGTATTGTACAAATAAAAGGAATGTGTCATGCAGGATCCGGAAATATCCGTAGTACCCAAAGAAGCGTTTAGAATAGGCTCGTTCGTAGTTACCGAAACTATGATCAGCGCGGCGATCGCCACGTTGGCGCTTATTATTTTCGCCGTTGTCGTACGCATATTCTGCATACCGCGTTGGAGAAAAGAGTACGAAAAGAAGTCGGGTTTCAGGATCCTTATCGAGTATCTCGTGAATATGTTCGACGGAAACGCAGTCGAGCAGACGCACAACAACAGCGGTTTCACGGGCGCGTTCTACTTTGCTTGCGCGGCGTTCATTTGCATAGGTACGCTTACCGAAATGTTCAATCTGCGTCCGCCGACAAGCGATCTGAGCCTTACGCTCGTTTTGGGTATACTCAGCTTTCTCGTGATTTTCACGCTCGGTTTCAAAGCGAAAAAATCGAAAAGGCTCCTGCATTATCTGAACCCGATAAATCTTCTGACCGACTGCGTAGTGCCGTTTTCGTTGGCGCTGAGAATGTTCGGAAGCGTATTTTCGGGTTATCTTATAATGCACCTTATATATACGCTTTTGCCAATGTGGTTGCACGTGGCTGTTCCGGCGGTCGGAAACGTTATGTTCACGCTGTTCCACGCGGTGATCCAGAGCTATATATTCATGTTCCTGTCTATGTGCCTTATCAACGAGGCAATCGAATAGATCGTAATCTTACTTTAAGGAGTGGTTTTTAACATGGTAGTTTCGGCAATCGTTACGGCGCTCGTAAGTCTTTTGGGCGTTGACGGCATAGTTGCGATAGGCGCCGGCATAGCCGCGTTCACGGGTCTCGGCGCGGGTATCGGCATAGGTATAGCTACTGCGAAATCGGTTGAAGCGATAGCGCGTCAGCCCGAAGCGGAAAAGAAAATTTTCCGTACTCTTATGATAGGTCTCGTATTTGCGGAAACTACCGCTATATACGGCGTGTTTATCGCGCTCATGACGATCATAATGTAATTTGCGAAAAAGGAATTCTTTCTGATGATTTTTATCTCGGCATCGATATTCGAGCGGCTCGGAATTTCCTGGACGAGTATGCTGTTTCATCTCGTCAACGTCGTTATTCTGATCGTCGCGCTGTATTTTATTCTCTATAAGCCTGTCAAGAAGATCGTGCACGACCACAGGCAAAAGCTCAAAGAAGTTTTCGACGAGAACAAAAAGCTCGGCGAAGACGCTTTGGAAATGCAACAGAAGTACGAAGGCATGATCGAAGACGTTAAACAGGAAGCTATGCGCGTAAGCGCCGAAGCAGCCGAAAAAGCGCAGGAAAAGTCCGACGAGATCATAAAACACGCGCAGGAGCAAGCCGACAATATTATAGAAAGCGCAAAGAAAGACGTGGAAGCGTCCAAACTTCGGCTTAAAAACGAGTTTCGCGATTCGGTCGGCAAAATGGCGGTCGACATTGCGGAGAAAGTTTTGGAACGCGAAGTCAGCGAGAAAGACAATAAAGACATTATCGACGCATGCCTGAAAGAGTGGGACGAATGACGATCATACGCGTATTATCCGCAAAAACTCTCGACAACGCGAGTAAGAAAAAGATAGAAACCGCCTTTTCCGAAAAGCATAACGGGAAAGCGGAATTTTCTTATGAGATCGACACGAGTCTTATAGGCGGCGTTCTGATCGTCGACGGCGACGATTTTTATGACGCTACCGTCAAGGGACGGCTGAACGATTTCAAGCGTATAAAAGTTGCGGATGCGTCGAAAGGGTCTGACGACGTCAAGTCGATAGAAAAACAGATCGCCGATAAAATAAAGGAATATAAACCGACTTACGAGAAAACGAGCTTAGGCATAGTTACTTACGCGGGCGACGGCGTCGTGCGCATAAGCGGGCTTGCGGGCGCGAAGTACGGCGAACTGCTCGACATAGAAGGCAGCGTTAAAGCGATAGTTCTTAATCTCGAAGAAGACGAAGTCGGCGCGATAGTTCTGGACGACGAAGAAAAAGTTTCGACGAATATGCTCGTAAGATCGACGGGCAGAATAGTCGAAGTCCCCGTGGGGAAAGAACTTTTGGGCAGGGTCGTCGATCCGCTCGGAACTCCCGTTGACGGACTCGGAGAGATCGACGCGAAAAAGACGCGTCCGATAGAGCGTCCCGCTCCGAAAATAATCGACCGCGACAAGGTAAACGAGCCTTTGCAGACGGGTATTTTGGCGATAGATTCGATGATCCCGATCGGCAAGGGGCAAAGAGAACTTATAATCGGAGACAGGCAGACGGGAAAAACTTCGATAGCCGTCGACACGATAATCAATCAGAAAGGCAAAAACGTATATTGCGTATACGTGGCGATAGGGCAGAAAGCAAGCTCTATAAGCGGCATAATGCACACGCTTACCGAGTTCGGCGCCATGGAGTACACGACGATAGTCTGCTCCACCGCGCGCGATTCGAGTCCCATGCAATACATTGCGCCGTTTTCGGGTTGCGCCATGGCGGAAGAACTCATGCTTGACGGCAAGGACGTTCTTATAGTTTACGACGATCTGTCGAAACATGCGGTGGCGTACAGGGCGATGAGTTTGCTGTTGAAGCGTCCGCCCGGACGCGAAGCGTTCCCGGGAGATATATTTTATCTTCATTCAAGACTTTTGGAGCGCGCCGCAAAACTGAATAAGGAGTTGGGCGGCGGATCGATGACGGCTTTGCCGATCGTAGAAACGTTGGCGGGCGATATTTCGGCGTATATTCCCACAAATATAATTTCCATAACCGACGGGCAGATATATCTCGAAAACGAACTGTTCAACGCGGGCGTAAGACCCGCCGTAAACGTGGGACTTTCCGTTTCCCGCGTCGGTTCGAGCGCGCAGATCAAGGCGATGAAAAAAATCAGCGGAAAGTTAAGGCTCGATTTGTCGCAGTACCGCGAGCTTGCCGTATTCGCGCAATTCGGTTCGGAACTCGATCCGACCACTTCGGCATTGCTCGAACAGGGCGAAAGAACGACCGAGAGCTTAAAGCAGGACGTAAATTCGCCGATAAGCGTAGAGCATCAGGTCATAATTTTATATATAACGATGAAAGAGCTTCTGCGTAAGATCCCGACCGAAAAAATACGCGAATTCAACAGGGGATTTATAGATTACGTCGACGTGCATTACAAGCGTATCGTGGACGGTATCAGAGAAACGGAAGAACTTTCGATGGAAGACTGTCTCGATATCGAGGACGCGGTAAAACAGTACAGGGAGTATTTTTTCAAAAGCAACTGACAGATCATGAGAAATCTTACCGACATCAAGCATAGGATCAAAAGCGTCTCCGACACAAGGCAGATCACGAACGCCATGGAGACTATTTCCGTTGCGAAAATGCGCAAAGCAATGGTAAGATACGATAACAGCCGCCATTTTTTCGAAGCGACGAAAAACACGATCAACGATATAGTTTGCAGAACGGGCGATATTCCGAGCGAATATTTTGCGGAACCGAAAGAGAACGCGCGGGTATTGCATATCGTGGTCGCGTCTGACAAAGGGCTTGCGGGCGGTTTCAATCATAACGTTTTAAGGCACGCGTGGGCGCAGATAGAAAACAAAGAGAACTGTCGCGTTTTCACGGTCGGGCAGACTGCGCGCGAGTTTTTCGAGAAAAAGGGCGTTAAGGCGGAAGAAGAATTTTCCGACGCGGCTTACGACCCCGATATGCGGGACGCGCAGAAGATAGCGGATTCGGTGCTTAAAATTTATCTGAGCAAGCAAGTCGACGAGATATATATATCGTATACGAAAATGTCGTCGGGAATGTCCATGAAACCCGACACGCTCAAATTATTGCCGTTTTCGCACAACGAAGCGCAGGAACTGAAAGATTCCATGACGCTCGACAAGGAATATAAACTCGGCGAGATCGAATACGACCCGTCGCCCGACGAGGTGCTTAGGCGACTCGTTCCGCTTTATCTGAAATGGGTGATATACGGCGCGCTGATACAGTCGTCGGCGTCCGAGCATTGTTCGCGAAGATACGCGATGAGCAACGCAACGAAGAACGCTTCCGAAATATTGGAAGATCTGCAAATACAGTACAACAGAGCGCGTCAGGAAGCGATCACGAGCGAACTGAACGAGATAATAACGTCTTCTATGGGAGTTTCGGATGAAAATCGGCAGTGATAAAGTAAATACGGGTAAAGTTTCGGTAGTATTGGGACCCGTCGTAGACGTTAAATTCGACGGTACTTATATGCCGGACATTTTCGAAAAATTGCTCGTCGAATCCGACGAACGAAAATATATAACGCTCGAAGTTTTGAGCCACGTTAAAAACGGCGTAGCGCGTTGCATAGCGTTGGAAGCGACCGAAGGCATGAGCCGCGGTATGCGCGTTATAGCTACGGGGAAGCCCATTCGCGTTCCCGTCGGGAAAGGCGTTCTGGGGCGCGTTATGGACGTGCTCGGCGCGCCTATCGACGGCAAGGGCGAAATAAAGACGGAAAAAGAATGGTCTATCCACCGCAAAGCTCCGCAGTTTTACGAGCAGGAACCCACCACTTCGGTACTTGAAACGGGAATTAAAGTTATAGACCTTATGGCGCCGTACGCAAAGGGCGGTAAGGTGGGGCTGTTTGGCGGCGCGGGCGTCGGAAAAACAGTGCTTATAATGGAGCTTATACGCAACGTCGCGCACGAACATAACGGCTATTCGATTTTCACGGGCGTTGGCGAGCGCAGTCGTGAAGGCTTCGAAATGATAAGCGATATGACGGAAGGCGGCGTTCTGGATAAGACCGCTCTCGTGTTCGGGCAGATGAACGAGCCGCCCGGATCGAGAATGCGCGCCGCGCTGTCGGGTCTTACGCTTGCGGAGTATTTCCGCGACGAAATGGGCAAGGACGTATTGCTATTTATAGACAATATATACAGATTCGTTCAAGCGGGGAGCGAAGTTTCGGCTTTGCTCGGAAGAATGCCGAGCGCGGTCGGATATCAACCTACGCTCGCGACCGAAATGGGCGCGTTGGAAGAACGC
>DBEXQE010000184.1:0-2609 GCA_048167245.1 Christensenellales bacterium
ATTTAATATCTTCCGATAACGAAAAGCTAAAACCTCGCGGTTTTTTCGGACGATTGTTTCAAGGCGAGTACGTTCGTACGGAAATTCAACAAAATGAAACAAGATTGAACTTTGCGAACATTGCGATAGGGAATGCAGGAAATGCAGTAAAGTATATAGAAACAGTCGTTCCGAAATCAAAAGCCGAAATAGCTTCGACAAAAGAAAAAATTGCTTGTATTAAAAACGATTATGAAAGTATTTACATGGCGCTTCAAGCAGAATATTCTTCCGTAATCGATTTGCGAGATTGGGAGAACATAGATCTTATAATATATTTTTTGGAAACAGGGCGAGCCGATACCGTTAAAGAAGCATTACAGCAAGTAGATATGGAGAAAAGAACGGATAGAATCGTTCAAACTATAAACGATGCCGCCAAAAAGATATGCAATACCATTGCAATCGGTATTGTAACTCTTAATGAATCTATTATGAAACTTGAAAGTAGAATTACAGAGCAGAATGTTTTGTTGATGCAACAAAATTTGGAAATTGCCAAGTTAGTATCCGTAACAAACATGAATAATGCACTTTTGGCAAAACAAAATATTTCCAGTGAAAAACTAATGAAAGAGATAAAATCATTTAAGGCTTTGAATTAATTAGGAGTTATTATATTATTCTATTTGAATATTTGTTTTGCTAATAATCAAGGTATACGGAAAGTATGCCTTTTTTATTTTTCCGACCTTTTTGCGGCTTGAAAAATTTTTCGGAAAAAGTGCAAAAAACCGTTGACAACGGGGAAATATAAGAGTATAATAAGGTCAAAGGTCAAAGAAAGTCAAACAATTCGCGGCAGACCGCGGATACGGCTTTCGGGGAGGCAATATGGCTAATATAAGCGATCTTATAGAAGCGTTTTTGCTCGACACCATGGGCAATAACGAAAAACTGACGCTCAGCAGAAACGAACTTGCGAGTTATTTTTCGTGCGCGCCGAGCCAGATAAACTACGTTCTCACCACTCGGTTCACGCCCGAGCGCGGATATATAATAGAATCGCGGCGCGGGGGCGGCGGATCGATAACCGTAGTAAGGCTTTCGCAGACGCCCGAAGAAGCTTACGGCGAAATTTTGGGTAGCGTTAACGAGAACGACGGAATAAGTTTTATTAAGGCGAGTCAGCTCATCGACAGAATGTGCCGCGACGGCATAGTGTCGGAGCGGGAGTCCGAGCTTATAAAAACGGTCCTGTCGGATAAAGCGCTGCTATCTCCGACCGTTATAAAAGACAGACTGCGTCTTAACATTTTGAAGTCCGTTCTGTTGCAATTGCTGAAAATGAACGGCGAAGAAGATTAAGGAAAGGGGTACAAAAATCATGTTATGCGATAACTGCAAAAAAAATCAAGCTACTTATCACTCGATAAAAAAGATAAACGGCGTTACGACCGAGCGTCATCTGTGCTACGAGTGCCATCTGAAACAAGCCGAAAAGGAGAACGATTTTAACGATATAGGCGAGCTGTTTTCGGGGTTCAAGAATCTGTTCGGGTTGCCGACTCACCGTAACGTTGCGCGTTGCGGCGTTTGCGGAACTACGGCGGACGAATTTCTCGAAACGGGATTCGTCGGTTGTCCGAATTGCTACAAGGACTTGTCGGCTGTCGTTATGCCCGTTATTTCGAAAGTTCAGAACGACACGCGCCACACCGGAAAGTCGCCGAACGGCATAAGCGGTAGAGCCGCCGAAGAAGAATACGAAGAACTGCGGCGTCAGCTCGAATCGGCGATAGAGTCCGAGCGTTACGAAGACGCGAGCGTCATCAGGGACAAAATGAGAACGTTAAGGGGGATAGGCAATGAATAAGTCGATGAATGATATCATAATTTCTTCCCGCATACGACTTGCGAGAAACATAGACGGGTTGCCGTTTTCCGACAAACTGTCGTCCGACAAGGCGGCGCTCATCCCGCGCGACGTTTATGCGGCGCTGTCGGGGACCGATACGTACACGATATACCGCATGAACGAAATAAGCGAGATCGACGGCAACGTATTAAAGGAAAAGCACCTTATTTCGGAAGATCTGCTCCGCAATAAAGATACCGGTGCGGCTATAATCAACGAGTCGGAAACGGTAAGCATACTCATAAACGAAGAAGATCATATCCGCGAGCAGTGCATTTTGCCCGGATTTTCGCTGAAAGAAGCGTATTCGACATTGAATGCGGCGGACGACGCGATAGCAAAAAAAGTGCGTTTCGCGTACAGCGACAAACTCGGTTATCTTACGGCTTGTCCCACAAATTTGGGCACGGGCATGCGCGCGTCGGCTATGATGTTTTTGCCGGGGCTGTCCATATATAACAGCTTGCAGGCGTGCGTGAACGCTATTTCGCGGCTCAATATGACGATACGCGGCGTGTACGGCGAAGGGAGCGATTCGGTCGGATATATTTATCAGGTATCCAATCAGAAAACGCTCGGCGTTTCGGAGCGTCAGATAATAGACGCGGTGGAAACGTCCGTAGGGCATATTGCGGAAGCCGAATTGAAAGCCCGCGATTCGCTGAAAAACAGCGGCGGCGACGAGCTTCGGGATAAGATAATGCGCGCGTAC
>DBEXQE010000185.1:0-10856 GCA_048167245.1 Christensenellales bacterium
TTATTTTACTTTTAATGGTTATTTACATATGCACACAAAACGCAAGAAAAGCAGATATTATCACCAACTTGAAAGCCCGTATCATTATGCGCACGCTTTTATTGACGCGTTGTTCTACCACTCATTTTTCGGTTCGGTAGGTAGGTGTTAATACGTTCGTTGCCGATTTTACTCCAAATATTTGCGTGAATCTTCCCAATATTGCTTGCTTTCGACGGGGGCGTCGTCCAATTCCCAGAACTGCGTCATCATGCGTTCTTTTACGGGCTGCCCGGCACAATCTTTCAGATACTTTTCAAATTCGTCAACGGAAATACCGCTCTTCGGCGCGAAATCTTCGCTTTTCAAGTAGTCGAGTATGAAATACGCCATACTCTCCGCAGACGGCTCGCTATCATCCAATCCCGTAAGATTCATACCGCACACGAGAAGTTTCCCCGCCCCTACGCCCAAACCGAAAAGATACGAAAATCTTCTCATCGTTCTGTCGTACATAAGTTCGGGCAAATCGAAACAGTCCTTATACGCGTCGAACCGATCGCGCGTACTTTTGTCTATTCCCATTATCAGATCGTCGACTTCGCAAGGAAAATCGTCCAATATGATCACTTATGAAGCCGAAAAAATGCGAAAAAGAAAGCTATGTGAAACCGCTGTGTCGCCGAAAAAATATCCACTCGAACCCGTAAAGTTTGAGTGGATATTTTCTTTTGTCAGTGCAGTTCCGATTTACAGAAAACTTTCCAGATCCGCGAATTTTTTCAAAGCGGCGACGACGGTGTGCGCGTCTTCTCCGAAATCGGCGGAAATGCCGTAACGGCGGACTTTGTCGAGTCGTTTGAGAGCGTCTTCGGAGCGCGTGAACCGCACTTCGAGTTCCGACGGAAAGGCGAGTTTTTCGGGCGCGATTTTCAGCCTTACGCAATCTTCGGCTTTTTCGCGCATTTCCGCCAAAACTTCGTTTTCGTCGCGGAAGACCGCCGAATTTCTGCCCTTGCCTATCTTCGTGATGACGGTATTCATTCGCGGCTCTACGGCGAGCGCCTGCCCTACGCAAACGTCGTCGGACGAGCAGAACAGCGGCGGTATGCCGTACTCAGCCGCCGCCCACGAATCTATTTCCAATTCGCCGACCTGCGCGCCGTTCACCTTATAGTACTGGATCCCGACGCTGTTGTAGCTGTGCGCCAAAACGCCGTTCACGCTACCCGCCCGCGCGTGATAGCCCACGAACAGTATGCCGTCGAACGAAAAGTTTTTCGCAAAACTCAGCCGCTCGTACTTCGGCATGGGCGGATTTTCGACCCGTATCACGCGAGAGTCGAGCTGCGAAAAATCCATATTCGTGCCTTTCCAGTGATTGTCCCACACGGCTACGAGTTCCGCGCCGCCGTCGAACAGTCCTTTCACGACGGCATTCGTTTCCTTTACGGCGTTTTCGACCGCTTTGTCGTAGTCGGGCTCTCCCGTGTGCAGACTTTTATACGCTTCGCCGACTACGCCGTGAACGCCTTCCACGTCCACCGCCACAAGAAATTGTTTTCCCATATTTTTTATCCCACAAGAAGTTTAACGTCGCTTATTTCTATATCGCCGCCGTCGCCGCCAAATGTAGGACGGAAGATTATATATCCCCATCTTTGGTCTTTATAGCCTGCCGTTGCCGTCATCCGACTGTAATACAATGTATACGTATACTGACCGTCGGCAATTTGCGTAACGTCCGTTTCAAATCCCTTTATGTCATCGGACAACAAACGAACTCTCAAAGCGCTGACGTTCGTAGTTTTCAAAGTAAACTTTATTGCGTAGGTATTCTGATAATTTACGTATTTGAAATCCTTATATTGGATATCAAAGTTACCCGAAGCGCTTTGACTGTATTTAATAGTACCGCTTTCCACGGTAACTCCCGCAGTCCAATAGTTTCCCTCTCTAAAAGGGTTAACGGCATCGTCGTTGCCTTCTTTCGCACTGTAAAATTCGAGATCGTCAAAGCGGATATCTACGCCCGTGCAGTTCGTGTTTTTGATAGCAACCGAAATTTTCAGCGTATCTATTTTCGACTTGTCGAGTGCGGTCGTAACGCCGTCGTCAGGTTTCATTCCCGCAAAATCGCAAATCATATATTCAGCCGAATTTCTTGCGTTCCTGAAAAAGTCTTTCGACAAAGAATAGAAATTGTTTTCCGAACCGATCGTTACGGTGATCGTTGCGACAACGCCCGTAACCGTATCCGCCAATCCGCCGAAATTCGTCTTTATCGCCATACGGAAACCGTTTACGGTCGAGAAATCCTGATTCCCGAGATCGTAGCCGCTCGCCGTTATCGAAAAATCTTTCGTCGAGTAGATCTTCATCAGCGTGTTACCGCCGTCCGGCGCGAGAGAAGTTCCGCTTGCGGATGCGCCGCCCGTATACTGCCACTTATCCGTCAGCTCCTTTTTATCCGAATAAGTTTCGAACGTTTCGAACGGAGTGTCGGGGACGAACGTAGGCTCGGGATCGGGTTCGGCTGTAAAGAATTTCATATCGTCGAACACTACCTGATGCGCGCCGAGCGACTCGCACTTGCTTGCGACTGTGATCGAAAGAGTATCTATCTTCGATTTGTCGAGCGCGCCTTCACTGCCGTCTTTTAACTCCATTTTGTCGAACTTGCAGACGATTTCGAGCTTTACGTTGTTCTGCGTGGACGCGTCGAACTCTTTTACGAAAGTATAATAATTGTTTTCCGAGCCTATCGTTACGGTCATAGTCGCCATAACGCCGCTTGCGGGTTTATTGTTGAATATCGGCAGTATCGAGAACGAAAGCGCGTTGATCTCCGAGAAATCGGCTCTTTCGAAGTCGTAGCCCGTCGCCGATAACGTGTAGGATTTCGGCTTGCCGTCTGAACCGTTACCGAACGAACCGTCGTAAACTTTCAGCCCCTTGACAGTGTCGGTGTTCTGCCAGGATTTTGCGCCCGCGCCGCTGTGGCTCCAATACGAAACGGATTTTTCGTCGTCGAAAGTTTCGAACGTACCCCCCCCCGTTTCGATCTGCTTTTTCGGAGCTTCGGGCAGTTTTTCCACGTTTGCGCGCGTGTCGGTCGAGTGCAACTCGTCGCTCCCGATCGTTATGTCGTCGATCAGAATTTCGGCTTCCGACGTGCCCGTCGCCGCATGGAAATAGAACCACAGTCTGACTATGCCCGACATGTCCCAAACGCCGTCGCCGCCGCCCGCGTCTTCGAACGCCGAAAACGGAACGGAAACGTACATGGGATCTGCCGCGTTCAGAGTCATCTGCGCGCTCCATCTCTGATAGCCGCGCTTGCCCACCGAAACGGTGAATTTGCCGCCGTTGCCCTTGCCGTCTATCCAAAAGCGTATGCCGGTAGCGCCGCTCCAATTTTTCTTTTCGGGCGGGTTCATCGACTGGACCGCCGACCAACCTTTGTCTTCTTTCGCGTAAGTCAGCTTCATCGCGTTACTGCCGTCAACGCCCTGCCCGACGGCGAGCGTAGCGGTAAGCGGATCGCCGCCCGTGTGCGTCGAAAAACAGTTGCCGATCTCGTAATCGTCCGCGAAATCTTCGAAATCGTGAATGACGCGCGTTGCCGTAAGGTCGGGAACGGGCGTGTCGTGATCCGCTTTCGTGGTAAAGTTTACGCTCCTGTACGAAAGCGCGGTATAATTTCCGTTGCCGTCGGACTTCATCGCGAAAATTCGGATATAATATTTCGTTTCGTATCCGAGAGTTTCCGAAACCGCCGTAAACGTTTTGTCCGTCGTTTCTTCGGCAATGATCTCGGCAAAATCCGAGTTTTTCGACAATTGTACCGTGTATCTTTCGGCGTTTATCTCAGCCGTCCAACTCACGCGCAGGTTTACGTCTTCGTCGGTCGAGCCGTTGACGGGCGCCGTTATCTCAAAATTCCCGAGCGGAACGCCGAGCGTATCGACGTCCGCGCCGTCGGGCACTGCGGGAGCTTTTTTCTCGCACGCCGCAAGAGCGAACGAAAGCGCCGCTATACAAGCTACGATCAACGCAACAAGTCCTTTCTTTTTCATGATCCCCTATTCTCCCCTTTACTTTTTATCTATTATAAACGCTATATCTTTCGACCAGCTTTCCGCCGAAACCGTCAGCTTTCCGCCGTTTGCCGCAACTTCGAACGTATCTATCACTTCGCCCTTTTGCGTGTCGAAAACTCTGACGGTAAACGTTCCGTCGCCGACTCCGACGAACTCCGCCGTGAAATTCGTAACGGCGGCGGGACTTAAATTCGAATAGTTGTAAGCCGTGTCGGTAACGTAGGCGTAGACCGCGTCGACGCCTATATATCCGTACGCGCGCAAGGTCTGCGATCCGGCGCAGGAAAGAGTGCAGTTGTCCGCCGTGAGCATATCGTACGTGATGAAATCCTTGTTCATCAGCTTATACATATTTGCCGCGGGCGTATAATTTGCGTATTGATCGTACTTGTTCACGCACTCTTCCCAGAAAGTCATGGCTCCCGCCGCGCCGCCGCCCATGGCGCAGGTAAACGCCGTCTGCCTGTTCAACATTCCGTACGGGTCCTTGTCGTGGTTGTACGCTTCGGAAGTTCCGCTCGCGCCCGTTTCGCCTATCATGGCGGGCTTGCCGAAACGCTCTCTCATTACGCTGCATTCGTTAGCCAAAGCAGTGGCGTAATCGGACTTGTTGTAGTACCAGTGGAAACTTACGAAGTCCACGGCTTCCGCGGAGTAGACTTTATCCGTGTGGTCGTTGCCCGAGCTTATCGACACGAGATGATCGTACGGATCGGCGGAGTGCATGTAACTGCCTATCTCGTCCGCCCAGTCGCGCGCTTCTTCCTGCGTAAGCTCTATGCCGAAGTACCAGGAGCTGTCCATTCCTATCTCGTTCATAAGCTCCCAATTCAGTATGTTGCGCGAATAGCCGAAACGCGCAATGTAATAGCGGTACAGTTTTTTGGTATCTTCTATCGCGCGGGCGTCGGTGAAATATTCCCACGGTTCGTCCAGATACCCGCCGTTGATCTTGTTGTACGGATTCGTGTCCCAACGATGCGAACTCGTTCCGTCGGCGACGTCCTTTCTGAACGCGGAGATAGTCTGCATCGGTATTTGCAGATAGAGCCCGTTTTCTTCGGCGAGCTCGACTATATTGTCGAAGCGGAAAAGTCTGTCCTGACGCGAATCGAAATTAAGTATGCCGCCCGCAACGTTCTGCGCGCCGTAGCCCGCGTCGATATCCGTGAGCCAGGTGCGCGAAAAATTCATGCCCGCGGCTTTCATTTTCGGGAAATAAACTTCGTAGTCGTACGACCCGCGAACGGCGTCCACGCTGTAACACACGTTCATTCCGACGGGAACGTACGGCGTGCCGTCCTCGAACATGAAATTCCTTTTCTTCGTAGGCTCGACGCGGACGACGCCCCTGTTCTTTTCGGCGTCGGAATTTTCCGTAACGGTAACCTGCGACGCGTATCTGAACTTCTGCGCGCCGTTCTTCTTGCCGACTATCCTGTAAGTCCAGTCGCCCGCTTCGGTAAAGCGGAACCTGAGCTTAAAATATTCTTCGGTGCCCTTTTCGACGATCTCTTTTCCGAACAGGTCGCCGCCTTTGTAATTTTTGAAAACTTTCCCCACGAAACTTGCGATCTGCACGCTTTTCTGCGGCATTTCCGACCAATAAAATTGCATGTCGGAAATATACACGTCGCCGACCGCGGTATAACGCTCCGCTCCCGTTTGTCCCGCGGGGATACCGTTTGCCGTTTGGATACGCGCCGAATACATGCTGCTTATCGGCAACGGAGAATCGGGTTTCGCGTGCGTGAAGTCCGAGTATGCGAAAGAATACTTTTTCCATTCCGTCGTAAGAGTCGGAAGTTTTACGTACGCCTGATCGTCCGCGCCGTACAAATACAGAAACAGTCCCGTCGTACTCAGATTTTCGCCGGCTTTGAGCCATACCGACAAAGTGTCGAGATCCGAAGTGATACCGCTTTTACTGATGACCGCGCCGCCGTTTCCGCCCGCGCTCGTATTCGCTACGTTGAAACTTATTTTCGCGACGGGCGTTTTTTCGCCGTCCTTTTCGTCTATAACGCCCGCGATCGTCGCGTTGCCCTGCGCGAAACAGGTCCCGTCTTTCGAAATGTCGTACTCTTGGTCCACGCCGTATTCTTCGAACGAACGGTCATAGTCGGCGTACCAGAAAGCGGGCATTTCGTAGAGCTTGCCCGACGGCGAAACGAACTGACCGACTATATCCGTTTCGGACGGGTCGTATACGCTCAGATCTTCGACCGTCGCGTCTAAATCGAGCTCGAATTTTTCGTTTGCTACGTGCGACGACGACGGATCTTCTTCCACGCCGTCAAGACGGAATTTTTCGTCTTTTTCGCCGACCGTGATAACTTCGTTTTTCTTTTCCGCCGCTATTTCGGCTATAACGCGCTTTTCGAGCGTGTCGCCTATATCGACGGAGCCTTGCTTCGACGGTTTGTCGCAAGCCGCAATAACGGACACGGCGAGCAGTAAAACGCACAAAATAATACTTTTCTTTTTCATCTTTACCTCCCGATCATACGGTTATTTTTATTTGAGATCCGCAACGACGACGCTCTTGTTCATCATGTGTTGCAGGAAAAGGAACAGCACGGTTACGGGAACTATCGCGATAACGAGCGCCGCGTACAGTTGAAGTCTTCCGACTTCCGCCAAACTGTCTTTCGACTGAAATTTGAGCAGCGTAAGCGGAACGGTGAACATTTCGGGATCGCGCAGATATATCATCGGTCCGTAGCTGTTTTTCCAGTTCCCGAGAAACGTATTCAGCGCGACGACGCACAGCACGGGAACGAGTTGCGGCATTACGATCCTTATCCAAATGCGGAAACGGTTGCAACCGTCGATCATCGCCGCTTCGTCCATTTCGCGCGGAACGTTGCGCATAAACGACATTATGAACAGCACGCTCGTGGCCGCGCCGAAAAATCCGGGGATCATAAGCGGCAGATACGTATACAGCCAACCCAAAGATTTGTAAAACAGGAACTTCGGGATCGAAGTCGCCTGCGACGGCAGAAACATGGTGCAAAGCATGCAAACGAACACGACGTAGCGTCCCCTGAAACGGAATCTCGAAATTCCGTACGCGACGAAAGAGCTGACGAAAATGTTCTGCACGACTGCGACCGCCGCAAGCATGATGCTGTTGCCTATGCTGCGGTAGAATTTCATGTCGATAAGAACGGTGATATAGCGCCGCCATTGCGGAGCGCTCGAAAAGAACGGCTGCATCTGACGGTAAAATTCTTCGCGCGTCAATAGCGAAGTGGAGATGAGCCATATATACGGGAAAAGTATGGCGACCGCAAGGATAACGGTGAAGATCTTGAACAGCACCGTCGATACGCTCGGTCTTGACGAATGATCGATAATTTTTTTCATCTCTTTTCTCCGTATCCTAATCGTCGAGACTGTAATAGCCCGTTTTCTGCACGAAGATAAGCAGTCCTATGCTCGCCACGGAAGATATAAAGAATATCACCCAACCGATAGCGCTGCCCATGCCGAACTCGCCGTCCACGAAGCTCTTGTTATACAGGTAGAAAACGAGCGTCGCGAGCGAATTGCCGCGTCCCATCGCGCCGTCGCCCACGCCTATGACCGACGACAGTCCGACGGCAAGGTCGAACACCTGCAAGCCGAACACTATGCCCATTATCATCTGATAAACTATGACGCCCGCGATCAGCGGAATACAGATTTTCAGCAGAAGCGTCATATTGCCCGCGCCGTCTATCTTAGCCGCGTCGTAGATATTGCCGTCTATGTTCTTTATTCCCGAAAGGTACGTCAGCATCGCCCCGCCTATGCCCCAGAAACAGAGCAATATCATTACCCATATGCCCTTGCCCGGTTCGGCGAGCCAACCCTGCGGCTCTCTGCCCATCATGGCGAGCAAACGGTTAATGAGCGATTGCGATTTCGTTCCGAAGATCGGGTCCATCATTATCGCGAACGCGGTGCTTATCGTCATCGCGGGCATGTAGATAACGGTCCTTAATGCCGAATTGACTTTTCCGGCTTTCGCGACCGACCACGCCACCGATATGCCGACCGTCATGTTGATGATAAGCGCCATGACGGTATAAAGTATTGTGTTTTTCAGCGCGGCGTAGAACGACTCGCCGTATTTTGTCGTCGAATCGAACAGGTTGCGGAAATTGCCCCAGCCCACGAACTCGGCGGACGCTATGCCGCCGAAACCGTTCCATTCGGTAAACGCGAGATACAGCGAAACGACGAGCGGAATAAGCGTAAAGCCCAGAAAGCCGAGCACCCACGGACTTACGAATACCCAGCCGAGCCAGTCCTTATGCAACTTGCGTCCGTTGCGCGCCGTCATAGGTACTTTTCTCCCGCCGCCATGTTTTCGCAGAATTGCTTGCCGGATATCTTGCCGCCGCAAAGATTTGCGAACGCCGTAGTAAAGTGGTTCGTAAATTCCGACGAAGTTACGGGCGCGAGATAAAGGTTATCCAGCCCTATTTTATACGAAGAATAGAGCATCGGATCCCATTCTCCGTCTGAGTTCGTCGTTACCGTTTCGTACGCTTCCTTGTTTACGGGTATATCCGCCATTTTCGCATATTTGAGCTGTTCTTCCTTTGTGAGCATCCATTTGATTATGCGGAACGCTTTTTCCTGGTTTTTGCTGAACGACGGAACGACGAGCGCGTTGAAATCGCCGTAGGCTACGTCCTTGCTCTCCTTTATCGCGTAGTTCGGATTGTTCAGATCGGTCGCGTCCGCCGCCTTGAACGGAGCTATGGTCGCGATCTTCGTTCCCGCCGAAGCGTAATAATCTATAAGATTAGTAAGCGTCGCGAAGTTTCCCCAACCCGCAAGACATTTTTCGTTGAGTATCGCGTTTTCCACGGAGCCGTACTTTCCGCCGCCGCTCTCGCTGTACGGAACGACCCAGCCGCTCTGCATGAAGTCTTTGAACTGATCAGCCGCCGCATAGCCCGCCGCGTTGTTACAGCCTATCTTTCCGTTTTCGTCGATGAGCGGCGCGCCCGCGCTTGCCAGAAACATATGCAACGCTTCCGTATGCGTAACGTTGAGTCCCATGAGTATGTTGCTGTCGGTAGCCACCGCGCGCATCAGCCCCGTAAATTCCGTGCCGGTGAACGCTTCCGTCCTATCGTACGGAATACCGCCCGGGAGCGCCGACTCCGAAACGCCTTCCCAAACGGTGGCGTTTATAACGGGAACGCGCGTAACGAGTCCCAACGGGATACCTATTACGCTGTCGCCTATTTTCATCTTGTCGCGCGCTACTTCTATAACGGACGCGCGAGCTTCGTCGAGTTCGGGAACTTTCGAAAAATCGACGAACATGTTCTTGTCTTTTTCTTCGAGATTCAGTCGCGTGAGTCCCCAGTTGTTCAGAAATATTATATCCGCCGCGCTTTCGCCTATAAGGTCGTTCCTGAGCGTCGAAAAGTGCGTGCCGTATTCCTTGAATTCCCACTCGATCTTAACGTCGGGATTCGCGTCTTCGAATTCTTTCGCCCACGCCCTGAAACGCGGTTCGTCCGTTTCGCTCGACCATCTTGCTATGCGCACCGTGTCGGACGGCTTTTTGCCGCACCCAGCTCCGAGCGCAAATACGAACGCAAGCGCAAGAATAACGGATATTACCTTAAACCTCGCCTTTCTCATGATTTTACCTCCCATTTATCCGAAAATCGGGAAACCGTCAGAATTTCACGGGCATGGGACTGTTCGCGTAAAGTCTTTCGATAAGACTTACCACGTCTCTTACCATGTCCATCGTAACGTACATTTCCTTTCCTTCCGTTATTTTTCCGTAAAGATCTTTATAGAGTTCCGCCGTTCCCACGTCGAACGCGGTGCCGTCGTATTTTCCCTTTTCTTCGTGAACGATAAGTTTTTCGCCGCAGTATTTCGGATTGCCGTTCTCGTCCGCAAGACTGCCTTCCACGACGGGTCGATCGGGGTTTTCGCCGTCTATTATGTACTTATACTCGTAGTCCGTCGTAGTACACTTGAACGTTCCGCGCGTGCCTTGCAGTTTTACGTTATAGCCCGAGTACGCGTCCTGAGAGTTTATCTCGATATCCACTATCGGGCGGCGCGGCGCGGTAAGGATGACCTTGCAATAGTCGTCGGAATCGCCGCTCGACAGCGGAGTGTGCTTTAAGCACGAAAAGGCAAGTCGGATATCCCTGTCGAACCCGAGCAGACCGAGAGCCATTCCGAACGGGTGCGGACCAGTGTTGTACGCGCTCCCCGCCATTCTCTTTTGCAAAGTCTGCCAGTCCCAACGGCGCGCAAAGCCGTTGTAACGTATGCTGACCTGCTCCACGTTCCCTATCGTGCCGTCGTTGACGACGCGCAGAACGTCCCTGTAAAACGGCGCGTAAAACGTCTGTTGGAACACTGCGAGAACTACGCCGTTCTTTTCGGCAGTGCGGATAAGTTCGTCGCACTCGTAGCGGTTGCGTACGAAAGGCTTTTCGCAAAGCACGTTAAAGCCGTGTTCGAGCAGGTCTTTCGTGATCTCGAAGTGCATATCCGAGTAGGACGCGTTGACGACGAGATCCACGTCTTTTTTCTCAAAAAGGCTCTTGTAGTTATCGAAAACTTCGCAACCCGGATAGCGAGCGAGAGATATTTCCCGTCTGCGCCCGTCGGCTTCGACTACGTATTTTACATTGTAATATTTGTTGGCGGGCGAAAGATAATACTTGCCGTGAATATCTTTTCCGCTGCGTCCCTGACCTATGATCGCCAAATTCAACATTTTTCGTTATTCCT
>DBEXQE010000186.1:0-2477 GCA_048167245.1 Christensenellales bacterium
CGATACCGTTCATAGCATTGGAATTTACGACAGTATACAATACATGCTTCGCCGCTCCTTGCACAACGTAAACGTCCAAGGCATTGTTCTTGTCAAACCAAGATGTTGACGGCATAATCGTATCCAGCCAAGCGTCTCCGCCCGCATATACCATCTGCTTGAAGTTCATGTGCGGTTGGTTAGAAGCAAAATCGCAAATTACCATGCCGTCAAAACCCCATTCTTTACGCAAAACCTCAGTCATTAGCCGATAGTCGCCGCCCGCCCAAATTTTACCGATACGGTTAAAAGATGACATGATTGCCAAAGTTCCGCCCTCTTTTACCGTCATTTCAAACGGTTTCAAGTATATTTCTCTCAACGCTTGTTCGGAAAGCCAAGTACAAACGCCGCCTCTATGAGTTTCCTGGTCGTTTACCGCAAAATGTTTAACAAACGCGTACACGCCTTTTCCTTTTGCTCCGCTAACGACCGCAGAAGCAATTTTACCGTTTAAAAATCCGTCTTCGGAATAATACTCCGGATTTCTCCCTCCAAACGGAGTACGATGAATGTTCACGCCCGGAGCATACCAGCCACTATAAGGCAATCCTTTCGCCTGATGCCCTATCAGTCCCTCGTTTCCGACGGCACGTCCCATTTTATTTGCTAAATCTACGTTCCATGTCGCCGCAATCACAGGCTCGCAAGCGTAAACGACGGTTTCGGAAACGACATCTTTACTGCCCATGAATTTGGTAAACCCGGCAGGACCATCCGTATCGATAGTCTCGGGTTTGCCGATATAGTCGATAGACGGCGACTTAAACGCACAGTTTGAAATCAGGTCAAGACAGCTGTTTGCAGTTATTCGCATTAAAAGTTCGTTCCACTTTTTGTCTTTTGCGTCTACGTCATGCAATTCATAAAGTTGCAATCCTTCTCTGTTTTTCACTTTTGCGGGGGCGCGTTCGGTAAAGGCGGTTTTGACTTCCAGCGATTCCGCAGTAAGAGGATTACCGCTTGATTTGTCGGAAAGCGAAGATATAAATGCGCTATCTACCGTTTTTTCTTGTTCCGTGCGCATCTTCGGCATTGTGTTGTTCCAATTGCTGCGCGAAAGCAGACTACCGAGCTGGTCGTCTATATCGGTAAAGCGATTGCAAACGCTTTCACCCGTAACGGAATCCTTGTCATAAATAATATCCGAAGATACCTTAAACGGCACGAATAATTCTCTGTCATGAGCGTTTTTCGCTATATACAAAGAATAATTTCCGGATTCAAGCACATATCCGCCGTTTTGAGTTTTTTTGCAACCGTCATCGTATGATGCCAAAGTGTAAGGGTCGAAAGAGAAAGTCACGATTTCACTTTCGCCCGGAGCGATAAGAGCGGTCTTTTTAAAGCCGACAAGAACGACTTCCGCTTTTTCGATGCCGCCCGCAGTATACGGAGCATGACCGTAAAACTCTACGACCTCCTTACCCGCATAGGCCCCTGTATTCGTTACTTTTACTTTGATTTCATACTTGCCGTCCTTTGCGACGGATACATTATTCAAAGAGCTATCCGACAGGATTTCCCAATCGAAAGAGGTGTAAGAAAGACCGTAACCGAACGGATAGACGACGTTTTTCTTATACCACTCCTCATCGGTACCGCGTGTTTCATAGTAACGATACCCGACGTATATTCCTTCTTCATAATCGATAAACCACTGGTTTTGCTTTTCGCTGCCGACAATATAACTATCGGTGCCGACGGAGCCTTTTACCGAAAAATTCTCAACGGAAGGCATTTTCATAAAATCTCTTGCATACGTGTCGACCGTTCTGCCCGATGGTACGACTTCTCCGTTTAATATTCTGCCAAGAGCCATTATGCCCGTTTGCCCGGGTAAGCCAATCTGCAACGCACCGTTCACTTTGGAAGCAAAATCATAAATTATCTTTGTGTCGTCACCGTCTTCAACATCATCCAGAAATCCGAGTTCCATTGGCGTGCCGGAATTTACTATCAGCACAACCTTATCCGATTTTTCGCAAGCAAGTCGAAGCATTTCCTGCTCGTTTTTGTCGAGTTCCAGATAATGGTCTGTTTCAGACATAGCTCCGGTCGTATTCTTCATCGTCGTAGGTAAATCCGAATTTTCGCCGCTCGTGCGCGTAATCACAACCAACGCAAGCTCGGAATATTTTTCAAGGGACGACAAAACGCTTCCGGGGTATTTTTCCACGGGTGTTTCGCCCGTTGCAAAACCTTGCGGAATTGCACCGGCATCCATTCCGGGGGCACTCGGCCTGACAGCGCCCGATGCCGCAGTATCTTCGTAGAAGTTTTTCAAAGTCGGATTAACTTCAAAGTTTGCGCTATCCAGACTATCAAAAATCGTCTTCGGGTTTTTTATGCTTCCACCGACGCTACCGGAACTTCCGTAAGCGAGATTTACCGAGTTTTTACCGTAAACAGAAACTTTTACTTTTTTTTCGTTCGAA
>DBEXQE010000187.1:0-1745 GCA_048167245.1 Christensenellales bacterium
CTGCGAACGATTATCGACAATTCTTCGGGAGTATACATTTCAAGACGGCATATAACGCCGAAACGGTCTCTCAAAGGTCCCGTAAGCATACCCGCGCGCGTAGTCGCCCCTATAAGCGTAAATTTAGGCAAATTAAGGCGCATGCTTCTCGCGGCGGGACCCTTGCCGATAATGATATCCAAATTATAGTCTTCCATAGCCGGATACAGAATTTCTTCGACCGACCTGTTCAATCTGTGGATCTCGTCGATAAACAACACGTCGTTTTCATTCAGATTCGTCAGAATGGAAACGAGATCCGCGGCACGTTCTATCGCGGGTCCGCTCGTTACTTTCAGATTGACGTTAAGTTCGTTGGCTATGATATGCGACATAGTCGTTTTGCCGAGTCCCGGCGGTCCGTACAAAAGAACGTGATCGAGAGCTTCGCCGCGCTTTTTGCTCGCTTCGATAAACACCCGTAAATTCGACTTCATTCGCTCCTGCCCGACGTACTCTTCGAACGTTTTGGGTCTGAGCGTTACGTCGAGTTCGTTTTCGCCGAGCAATTTATCCGCCGTTAAAAATCTTTCTTCTTCCATTGTTCAATCCCTATTTAACTCTTTTCTCAACCTTTCAGCGCTCTAAGTATTATTTCTTCCGTAGTCAGATTTTCTTTCTTCAATTTGCTTACCGCTATCACGGCTTCCGACTTCTTATATCCGAGCGAGATCAACGCTTCCACCGCGTCGTCGTCTTCGTATACCACGTCTGACATAACAGCCGATTTCGGCAATTCCGACTCGAATTCCGACGAAATTTTGTCTTTAAGCTCCAAAATTATGCGTTCGGCGGTCTTTTTCCCGATACCTTTTACGGCATTCAGCGATTTTATATCCGCTGCGGCGACGCCCGCCGCAAGATTGCCGATCGATATGCCGCTCAATATGCTTATCGCCATTTTCGGACCGACTCCCGACACCGAAATAAGTCGCAAAAACATATTTCTTTCCGCTTTGTTGTAAAAACCGTAGAGCGTTACTCCGTCTTCACGCACGTTCAGATGCGTGTAGACTTTAACTTCGCCGTCCGTCTTTTCGACTTCAGACAAACAAAACGAACTGACGGTCAATTCGTACCCTATGCCGCCCGCTTCTATAATAAGGCTGTTTTCGCCGACTTCGGTTATTCTTCCAACAACGTATCCTATCATCCGTCTACTCCATGATCCTTTGACTGTACGAATTCGTATTGGCGTGGCATATAGCCGCCGCGAGCGCGTCCGCCGCATCGTCGGGCTTCGGCGTTTCTTTAAGTCCGAGCAACGCCCGCACCATAAATTGGATCTGGGCTTTTTCAGCTCTGCCGTTTCCCGTAAGCGCCTGCTTTATTTGCAACGGCGTATACTCGAACAGTTTTCCGCACTCTTTTACCGCACAAACCATTATGACTCCGCGCGCCTGCGCCACTTTTATACCCGTTGTTATATTCGTATTGAAAAACAATTCTTCCACCGCAATGGAATCGGGTCTATATTTTTTGATAAGCGCCGTTATCCGTTCGTCTATCATCGCAAGCCGCACGGGAAGCCCTTCCGTTTTCGGCGTGGTAACGACGCCGTAATCGATCGGAACGAGTCCGTTCGGTCTTTTATCTATGACCCCGTACCCGATAGTCGCGTATCCCGGGTCTATCCCTAAAACGATCATTTGTAATATTTCTCCGATTATTGCAAAATAGACGCAAAAAACTGTTGATAAAAATTC
>DBEXQE010000188.1:0-1766 GCA_048167245.1 Christensenellales bacterium
TGACGGAATCGAGGCGGTGCGTGTTTTTCCGTTGCTTTCCGATTTTATGCCCATTACCGAAATGTACGGGATCCGTGCCTCGGTGCGCGAAATTTCGCGAGGAGAAGAGTTTTTGGATCCGACTACTGCCGAGGGACGTTGCGGGATCGATAGAGAATGTATCGAAAAATTCCGATTCGTCTGCAAAACCGCGGAGAAATTCGGCATAAAATTGATAGTTCCGCTGATAACGGGCTGGATGAGCGGCCGTTGTTTTTTTCCTACGGCGTTTAACGGCAAAAATTTGCTTACGGATCCGTTCTGTATTAAATGGGAAATGCGCTTTATAAAATATTTCGTCGACGAATTCAAAGACGAGT
This sequence comes from Christensenellales bacterium, assembly GCA_048167245.1. Classification (GTDB taxonomy): domain Bacteria; phylum Bacillota; class Clostridia; order Christensenellales; family Pumilibacteraceae; genus RACS-047. The sequence continues at coordinate 360 of DBEXQE010000188.1, forward strand.
CGGCGATCGTCGCATGGGAATTGGGCAACGAATGTAATTGTATGGGCGTGATTAACGACCGCGAAAGCGCGTGGGTTTGGGCAAATTCCGTTGCAACCGCCGTCAAAGCGGTTGATTCTTCGCGTCCCGTTATTTCGGGAATGCACGGTTTGATGCACGGAAATATGTGGACGGCGGAGGATCAGGGCGAGATATGCGATTTGCTTACGGTTCACCCGTATCTTGCGTTTACTCCGCATTGCAATTTAGACCCTATGGTGTCGCCGCGCGCCGTTTTGCACTCTGCTGCGGAACTGACTATGTATGCGGATACAAGCGGGCGGGGCTGTTTGGTGGAAGAAATAGGCAGTCTTTCGGGCGATTTCGGAGACGACGAAACGGTCGGTTTGTTTGTCCGTGCGAATCTTTTCAATGCGTGGATACATAACGGTCTCGGAATGTTTTGGTGGTGTGCGTTCGATCAAAAACATCTGACCGCCGCGCCGTACGATTGGTTTGCGACCGAGCGCGAACTCGGATTGTTCCGCAAGGACGGCACGGGCAAACCCGCTGCGGAAGAATATAAGAAGTTCGACGAATTTTTGCGCGGACTGCCGTTCGATAAATTGCCACTGCGTAAGCGCGATGCCGTATGCCTTATCGACAAAGACGGGTGGAGTAGCGGTTTCGGTGCGTTTATGCTTGCCAAACGCGCGGGACTCGAGTTGCAATACGCCTTGAAAAGCGGCAGTCTGCCCGATTCACGTTTATATATCGTGCCGTCGAACGGAACGAGTGCTTTTATGGATAAGCGCATGTACGACAGGCTTTTGAAAAAAGTCGACGAGGGCGCGACTCTTTTGATCACATGCGGCGAAAACATTATAAGTCCTTTCGAGGACATAACGGGTTGTCGGTCGAAGGGAAAGAAAAGATCTTCAGTATGCAATATGCGTTTGGACGGTACGGAAATATCCATCGCCCGTACTTGCGCTCTCGATTTACAGGCGGTCGGAGCCGAAGTGCTTGCGTGCGATCAAGACGGCGTACCCGCGTTTACGTACAAAAAGTCGGGCAAGGGCGGCGTGGCATTTTTGAATGCTCCTTTGGAATACTTTTTTGCCGTTACTCCCGACGTTGCAAGCGATATAGGCGGCGGGTACGAAAAGATATATCTACGCTTAAAGCGCATTGCGGGGATAAAATCGTCGGCGGAAAAGACTAACCCGCTGCTCGACGTAACGGAGCATGTCGTCGATGAAAAGAAATCTTTGTTTATAGTTATGAACAACACGAGACACACGCTTACGGATTCTCTTTTGCTTAGCGGCGTTCGCGTCAAAAGGATACTTGCCGGCGATGCGGAACTTTGCGGAGACGTTTTGAAAGTATCGGCGCCGTCGGCTAGAGCCGTGATATTCATTGCCG
>DBEXQE010000189.1:0-6464 GCA_048167245.1 Christensenellales bacterium
CGTACTTTTATCCGCGTTTATGTTCGTCGGGTGCGACAGCGAAGTTAATCTATGGCAGTATCCGGGGAGCGACAAGACTACGTTTATAGTCGAATTTTGGCTCGACAACGCCGAAATGAATGCGCTCGACAAAGCGGCAAAAAACTCCGCGGCTCACAAGCACAACGGATATCTTAAAAAAATGGGCTATTTGCGCGGGCTCAACGCCGACGCCGACACGCCCTGGACGGTGGAGCAGTACGTTACCGCCGTTATGGAAACGCGCACGAATTTCGAGTTCAACGCGACCGACACGAGCGACAGAACGGGTATGTCGTTGAGTTTTATTTTGGAAGTCGAAAACGACGCGGACGACGAAGAAGACGACGGCGGCGAGCAGGAAGAAAACGCTTCCAATATGACCGTCAAGAAAGGCTTTTTCATGTATCATATAAAAGTCGAGCAGGACAGCGTTTTCAACTCGTATAAGGAGCAGTTCTACAAGAGTTTCGACCGCGGCGACGGAAGCGATCGCGACACGACCGACAATTCGGCTTTGGGCGTAGTGAACAACGGTCTTTACGAAACGGTGCCGCTCGATAAGTCCGCCGAAAACTACGAGTCGAGAAAAGCCGAGCTTATAGCGAACGGTTATATTTTGAAAAGCGAAACTTCCGCGACAGAAACTTACGAGATAGAGATAATTCCGTCGTTCAAGGACGCGTTCCCCGGCGGCGCTTTCACTCCCGGCACGCTCAAAACGAATTTTGTTTTGCAGTCCGAGAACAAGATGAAAACTTCCGGAACGACGCTCCGCGACAATCAGGGCAACAGATACTATCTGTTCGATTCCGTTTTCGATGAAAAGGAAGATAAGATAGTCTACGAGTACGTGCGCGCGAATTCAGTGGGTTGGAACGTGCTCGCGATACTTATCGGGCTTGCCACGGTCGGCGGAATACTCTTATACTGCAAATTCCGCAAACCCAAAGAACCCAAAAAGAGCGCCTACGCCGCGGCGAAAGAACGCTTCCCGTACGACCCGTACGAAACGAAGAACATAGACCCGTTCGCGGAGTACAATAACGACAAAAACGACAATGACCCGTTCGCGGGATACTGAAAGTAGGAGCAAGCGCGGTTAGAAACGAGCAAGACAAGGCAATTTATGACAAACGAACATATAAGAAACATAGCAATAATAGCCCACGTAGACCACGGCAAAACGACGCTCGTGGACGAAATGTTGAAGCAGGGCGGCGCGTACCGCAAAAATCAGGTGGTGCGCGAAAGAGTAATGGACAGCTTCGACTTGGAGCGCGAGCGCGGCATAACGATACTCGCGAAAAATACTTCCGTAAAGTACGGCAACTATAAGATCAACGTTATCGACACTCCGGGACACGCCGATTTCGGCGGCGAAGTGGAGCGCATACTCAAAATGGTCAACGGCGTAGTTCTGCTTATCGACGCATACGAAGGGACCATGCCGCAGACGCGTTTCGTGCTTTCGAAAGCGTTGCAACTGAACCATAAAGTCGTGATAGTGGTCAACAAGATAGACAAGCCCGACGCGCGTGTCAAGGAAGTTTGCGACGAAGCGCTCGAACTTCTCATGGAACTCAACGCGACGGACGAACAGCTCGACAGCCCGATAGTTTTCTGCTCGGCAAGGGAAGGCACGGCGACGCTCGACTACGACAAGCCGGGGACGGATCTTATCCCGCTTTTCGAAACGATAGTGCGTCATATTCCCGCGCCGCAAGCCGACGTGGATAAGCCCGTTCAGATGCTTATAAGCTCGCTCGACTACTCCGATTACGTGGGCACGATAGGCATAGGCAGAATAGAGCGCGGCATACTGAAACAGAATATGCCGATAGCTCTGACGAATTTCCACAAGCAGGGCGAAACGCCTACGCGCAGTAAGGTTACGAGCATTTTTACGTTCGAAGGGCTGAACCGCGTTCCCGTAGAGAGCGCGACGGCGGGCGATATAGTCTGCGTTTCGGGCATAGAAGGCGTGTCGATAGGCGATACGCTGTGCGATATTTCGGACGTTTCTCCGCTCGAATTCCCCGCGATATCCGAGCCGAGCGTCGAGATGACCTTTGCGGTAAACGACAGCCCGTTTGCGGGAAAAGAAGGCAAGTTCGTAACTTCGCGGCACTTACGCGCAAGACTGTATAAAGAAACGGTGCGCGACGTGTCGATAAGAGTTTCCGACACGGCTTCGTCCGACGCGTTCACGGTCTGCGGCAGGGGCGAAATGCACTTGTCGATACTTATAGAAAACATGCGCAGAGAAGGCTACGAGTTTCAGGTTTCGATGCCGCGCGTGCTGTACAAAAACGACGAAAACGGCAACGTAACCGAGCCGTTCGATCTGCTTACGGTCGACGTTCCGAACGAAAGCGTGGGCATAGTGATGGAAAAAATGGGCGTCAGAAAGGGCGAACTTCTGACGATGAACGCCGTGGGCGAGAGAATGAAACTCGAATTTTTGATCCCCGCGCGCGGACTGTTCGGGTATAAATCCGAATTCCTGACCGACACGAAAGGCGAAGGGATATTCAGTTCCGTATTCGAAAAATACGCGCCGTTCGCGGGCGAGATAGACCGCAGACCGAACGGGTCGCTGATAGCTTACGAAGCGGGCGAAGCCGTGCCGTACGGGCTGTTCAACGCGCAGGAACGCGGTCAGCTGTTCATCGGCGCGGGCGCGAAAGTCTACGCGGGCATGATAGTCGGCGAAAACCCCAAGGGCGGCGATATAGTCGTTAACGTGTGCAAGAAAAAGCAGATGACGAATATGCGTTCCGCCGCGTCCGACGACGCTCTGCGCCTGACTCCGCCGAAAATCATGTCGCTCGAACAGGCGCTCGAATTCATAGCCGACGACGAATATCTCGAAGTTACGCCGTCGAGCATACGTATAAGAAAGAAAATTCTCGACGCCGAAACGCGCGCAAAACTCGCCGCGAAAAAGAAACTCGGAGCCTAAGTGATATACGACAGCGTCAATACGCTTGAAAAGGAGCAACTATGCCCGACAATACGCAAAAACAAAACAGAGAACACCCGAATCTGACGGCGCGCGTTTTGCCGCACAGTTTGGAAGCCGAACAAGCCGCGCTCGGTTGCGTAATGATAGACGAGTACGCGCCGATACATATTCTGAGCGAGCTGAAAGAAGACGATTTCTACTCGAAAGCTCACCGCGAAATTTTCCGCGCGATGCTGAATATAATGCAAAAGGATAAGCCTATCGATATAGTCATGCTCGTTCAGGAGCTCGAAACGATGGGCAGTATGGAAGCGGTCGGCGGGCTGACTTACCTGACTTCGCTGTCGAACATAGTTCCGAGCGCGTCGAACTACCGCCACTATACGGATATAGTAAAGAAGAACTCGACGCTCAGAAAACTCATAGAGTCCGCGCAGAAGATAACCGACAAGGCGTTCACGGGCGATCCCGAAGACAACGCGTTGCCGTTTGCCGAAAGCGAGATATATTCGCTCGCCGAAAAGCTCGACAAGTCGTCGCTCGTGGAGATCCGCTCCGCAACGAACGACGCGATAAGCAAAATGGAGCTTATGTACAACGACCCGAAAGCGGGCAAGGGCATACCTACGGGCTTTAAGCGGCTCGACGATATGCTCAACGGTCTGCAGCCGTCCGACCTTATTCTGATAGCGGCTCGCCCCGGTCAGGGAAAGACGAGCATAGGCATGAATTTCATTCAGCACGCCGCGCTCGACAACAACCGCCGCACGCCCGCGGGCAAACCCGATCCGTACAAGTGCGCCGTTTTCTCGCTCGAAATGCCCGCCGTTCAGCTCGCAAAGAGAATGTTATGTTCGGTCGCGAAAGTCAATATGGCAAACGCAAGCTCGGGAAAACTCAGTAACGACGAGTGGAAAAGGCTGTACCACGCGAAAAACAAGCTCGACGCGGCGCATATCTATATAGACGATTCGTCGCTGACAACGCCTATCGAAATTTTGTCGAAGTGCCGCAGATTGAAGCGCGAAAAAGGGCTCGATCTCGTGATGATAGACTACCTGCAACTCATGAGTTCTGGCAAGCGCGTGGAAAGCCGTCAGCAGGAAATTTCCGAGATCACGCGTACGATGAAGATCGCGGCGAAAGAGCTTAACGTTCCGATACTTTTGCTCAGCCAGATGTCGCGTGAAGTCGAAAAGCGCACGAACAAAAAGCCGCAGATGTCCGACTTGCGCGAAAGCGGCGCGATAGAGCAGGACGCGGACATAATCATGTTCATATACCGCGAGCACGACCCGCACGATCTGACCGTAGAAGAATCGCTCAGAAACAAAGTCGAACTCATAATAGCCAAGCACCGTAACGGCGAAACGGGCAGTATAGATCTTGCCTGGAAAGGCGAATACGTTTCGTTCGCGGATCTCGATAAGTCGTCTTATCTCGAAAAGAGCATGCCGCCCGAGCGCGACGGCGGCGGAAATTTCAGCATTTCGGACGACGAAACTCTGCGCGGCACGGAAGAAGACTTTACGGACGGCGGGGGCGCAACGGAAATTTCGAGCATGTCTACTAAGCAGATCTTGGCGGCGGATCCGAACTCCGACGACGATATACTGTAACGCCCCGATTTGTTATTTCGTCGACGCGCCCCCCGATTTGTCATTTCGAGCGGAGCGAAGCGCAGTCGAGAAATCTCTTAAATTTATCATTATAAAAGGAAAGGAAAATTATTATGGTAACGGTCAAAAAAACGGAATTCAAAGGTTGGAAAAATTGCGTAAGCATTTCGAACGGCAACGTCGAGATGATAGTAACCACGGACGTAGGTCCGAGAATAATCAGCTACACTTGCGGCGGCGGAGAGAATCACTTCAAGGTTTTCGACGAAACGGCGGGCGCGACCGGCGGGGACGAGTGGATCCCGTACGGCGGACACAGAGTCTGGCACGCTCCAGAAGACAAACCGCGCTCGTATCAGCCCGATAACGAAACCTGCGTTTGCGAGCTGAAAGACAACGGCGTTACGGTAATGTCTACCGAAGAAAAGACGCTTTTGTCGAAAGGTTTCGAGATAACGATGAACGACGACGGCGTCGTAACCGTTAACAACGTTATCAAGAACGACGGAATGTTCGATATAGAGCTTTCGATATGGGCGCTGTCGCAGTTCGCGCACGGCGGATTGCTTGCCGTTCCGAATTCTTCGCTCGACACGGGACTTATCGCGAACCGCGCGGTTTCGATGTGGCCGTATTCTAAAATGAACGACCGCCGCGTATACTTCGGCGATAAATTCATAACGGTCGTTCCCGACAAGAAAAAGACGCCCGCGTTCAAGTTCGGCTCGACGGTGGACGACGGCTACGCATGCTACTTCAATCACGGTCAGCTCGTAGCCAAAAAATTCGAGTACTACTACGACGTGGAATATCCGAATTACGGCTGTAACTTCGAAAGCTACACCAACGAAGATTTTATCGAAATAGAGTCTTTGACGCCGCTGTTCACGCTCGAAGCGGGCGAAGTCGCCGTTCATACCGAAATGTGGGCGGTTATGGATAACGTAAAGTGTCCCGAGCGCACCGACGAAAAGACGATAGAGCGGCATTGCAGGGAAATTCTTAAAAAGTTTTAGGTCGAATTGAAATATGTCCGAAACGGCGAACAACAGAAACAAAAACGGCGTAATGGCGGGGATAATAGGTCTTTGCCTTAATTTGCTGTTGGGCGCGGGCAAGCTCGCCGCGGGGATAATCTCGGGCAGCGTGTCGCTGACTACCGACGCGGTGAACAATCTTTCCGACGCGGGCAGCAGCGTAGTTACCGTTTCGGCGTTCGCTCTTTCCGAGCGCAAGGCGGACAAAGACCACCCTTACGGACACGGCAGATACGAGTACATAGCGAGCTTTATAATAGGGCTTCTGATAATAGTCGTCGGCGCGGAATTTCTGATAACGAGCGTGAAAAAGATAATAACGCCCGAGATCATCGAAATGAACCTGCTCGGCATAATAATTCTGTCCGTTTCGATTTTCGTCAAATTCTGCATGTGCGTGTTTTACGGCGCCACGGCGAAAAAAATCAAGTCCGACGCGCTGAAAGCCGCGGCGTTCGACAGCCTTTCGGACTGTTTCGTGAGCGGCGTAGTGCTCGTCGCGCTCATCGTGTCGAAGTTCGTTTCGTTCAATATCGACGGCTACTGCGGCATTTTCGTTTCGGTTGTGGTTGCCGTCGGCGGCATAAAGATAGTGCTCGAAACGATGAACAAACTGCTCGGCAACGGTTCCGCGCCCGAACTCGAACGCAAGATCTGCGAGATAGTCGGCGGCGGGGATATGGTAGTGGGCGTTCACGATCTGCGCCTGCACGACTACGGTCCGAACGTGCGCGTCGGGTCCGTTCACGCCGAGTTCGACAAAAATCTGTCTATCGTCGAAGCGCACAGGATAATCGACGAGCTTGAAAAAAAGGTCGCGCA
>DBEXQE010000190.1:0-3038 GCA_048167245.1 Christensenellales bacterium
TCCGTATTTTATTTGGGTACGGAAGTTTTTGTTTACTAAAAGACTGACGCAAGTTTATACGTCGGTCTTTTTTATTTTCTGTGAAAAGTCATTGCTTTTTTTGATTTTGTATAGTATAATCAGTTATACTGATAATTATACGTTGCTTTGTTGCAGGAGGAACTTTTTACTTATGAACATTATAGCCGACCGCGCGTTATCCGTTTCGCCGTCTCTGACGCTTGAAATCACGGCAAAAGGCAAAAAAATGAAAGAGGACGGAATAGACGTAGTGTCTTTCGGAGCGGGAGAACCCGATTTCAACACGCCCGACTATATAAACGACAAAGCAAAGGAAGCTATCGACAAGGGTTTTACGAAGTATACGCCCGCGAGCGGCATGGCAGAACTCAGAAAAGCCGTTTGCGACAAATTGAAACGCGATAACGGTCTTTCTTACGATTTTACGGATATCGTCGTGTCGAACGGCGGAAAGCACGCGCTTTACAATGCGTTTATGGCTACCGTTAACCCGGGCGATGAAGTGATACTCCCGTCGCCGTATTGGCTTACTTATCCCGAGCTTATAAAACTCTGCGGCGGCGTTGTGAAAATTCTCGAAACGAAGCCCGAGAACGATTTTAAGATGACCCCCGAGCAGCTCGAAAAGGCTATAACGAAAAAGACGAAAGCGATAGTTTTCAACAATCCGTCCAACCCTACGGGAACGGTCTATAACGAGAGCGAGATCCGCGCGCTTGCCGAGGTTCTCGAAAAAGCGGATATATACGTCATTTCCGACGAGATATACGAAAAACTCTGCTACGGCGTTGAATTTTTCTCGATAGCGCAGGTTTCGGAAAAAATGAAAAACAACACGATAGTCGTCAACGGACTCAGTAAGACCTATTCGATGACGGGGTGGCGCATAGGTTACACCGCGTCGAACAAGACGCTCGCAAAGGCGATGGGCAATATCCAAAGCCACACAGCGTCGAACCCGAACTCGATAGCGCAGTACGCGTCCGTCGCGGCGATAGAAGACGAAGCGGGCGAGAAATTCTTAAAGGAAATGAACGCTACGTTCGACAGAAGAAGAAAACTCGCGATCTCTATGCTTAAAGACATGGCGCCGCTTTCCTACGTGGAGCCTAAGGGCGCGTTCTATATAATGGTGGGCATAGCGGCGGTAAAGGGCATGAGCTACAACGGAAAAGCTATCAAGACGGCGGCGGATTTCGCAAACGCGCTTATCGACGCAGTGAACGTGGTCGCTATCCCGTGCGAATCGTTCGGCGCGCCCGACTATATAAGATTGAGTTACGCTATCTCCGACGAGAATATAGTCAAGGGGTTGGAGAGAATAAAAAAGTTTACAAATATGTTGGAATAGGCGGCGAATACGGGCACATATAGCGGCTTTCGTAGCGCCCGCGTCGGCTCAATCGAGTATTAGATATACACTCATTCGCCGCCACGCCGCCTGTTGCCGCTCTCTGCACCCGTCTTCACCGCCTAATAATAAATCCGAATAACGATTATTTAGGATAAAAAAATGGATATAAACAACAATCACAACAATCACGAACTCACCAAGAACAAGCACACGGGTCTGTTGGAAGCGAAAGAGCATGATTTTATGCTCGAAGACGTTTCCACGCCCGAGCTTTTCCGCGGCATATTCGATTACGACGAAGTTCCGAAGATAGTTTTCAACGACAGGCGCGTTCCGCAGAATACACCGGATAAGCTGTGGATAACCGATACGACTTTCCGCGACGGTCAGCAGTCCACGGCGCCGTTCACCGTCGAACAGATAGTGAAAGTTTTCAAACTGCTGTCGAAGCTCGGCGGCAAAAAGGGCATAATCCGTCAGTCCGAATTTTTCCTTTATTCCGAAAAGGATCAAGAAGCCGTCGAAAAGTGCCGCGAACTCAATCTCAAATTTCCCGAGATCACGAGTTGGATCCGCGCGAACCCGAAAGATTTCGAACTCGTAAAGCGGTTCGACATTCCAGAAACGGGCATTTTGGTAAGCTGTTCGGACTACCACATTTTCAACAAAATGAAGCTCACGCGTCCGCAGGCTCTCGACAAATATCTCGGCATAGTCAAGGAAGCGCTGAGCCACAACATCATACCGCGTTGCCACTTCGAAGATATCACGCGCGCCGACTTCTACGGTTTCGTAATTCCGTTCGCGCAGGCGCTCATGGACCTGTCGAAAGAGAGCGGCATACCGATAAAGATCCGCGCTTGCGATACCTTGGGCTACGGCGTTTCTTACCCCGGCACGGCGTTGCCGAGATCCGTTCAGGGCATAATTTACGGACTCAATTACTACGCGGACGTTCCGAGCGCTCAGCTCGAATGGCACGGACACAATGACTTTTACAAGGTCGTAACGAACGCGGCAACGGCTTGGCTGTACGGGTGTTCTAGCGTAAACTGTTCCGTACTCGGGATAGGCGAAAGGACGGGTAACTGCCCGACGGAAGCCATGTGCATAGAATACGCGCAGTTGAAAGGCACGACCGACGGAATGGATCTTTCGGTCATAACGGAACTGTCGGACTATTTCGAACACGAGATAGGTTACACGATACCGCCGCGCACGCCGTTCGTCGGCAGAAGTTTCAACGCGACCCGCGCGGGCATCCATGCGGACGGCATGCTCAAAGACCCCGAGATCTACAATATTTTCAACACGGAAAAAATTCTCGGAAGAAAGCCCGTCGTTGCCATCAACAACACGTCGGGACTTGCGGGCATCACGTATTGGATGAACTCCTATTACGAACTGTTCGGCGACGATCAAATCAAAAAGAGCGATCCCATTGTCGAAAAGGTAAAATCTCTCGTAGACGCGGAATACGCGAACGGAAGGATCACCGTAATGGGCGACGACGAACTCGACTGCATGGTGCGTATCGCCGATAAGCGACTGCATAAACTGCTCGAAGCCGGCGCGTCCAAAATGCCTACGGAAGAATAAAATGAAAATAAGTTTTCACATAACGGTCATACTCGCAATATAAACGTACTATATAATAAAAATA
>DBEXQE010000191.1:0-8517 GCA_048167245.1 Christensenellales bacterium
CACCGACAAGGAGAGTACATAACTTAAATGAAACAGCTCAGAAATTTCAAGTGCGGCGACGGCGAATTCGACGTGAGCAAAGACCCCGATTTCAACGCGGCGATGAAAAAATACGGCGGAATGGGCGAAGACGAACTTATAAATCAGCTTCTGATTTCGGTCAGGAATTCCCGCGCGAACGGCACGTACGACCCGTCGCAAATGCAGGGGTACGTAGAAATGCTCAAACCGCACATAACCGAAGCTCAGTACGAAAAGCTGAAAAATATCGTGAACATAATCAACGGCGAAAATGTGTAAACTCGATCCGTACGTAAGACTTGCGGCTCTCGACAACGGCGAAACCAAATGCGTGATATTCGTAGACAGCGTCGAGCGCGCGCGGAAAGAGCTGTCTAAATTTTCGTCGAGCATACTGTATTCGTTTCCGTTCATTTCGGGCTTCGGCGCGGTCGTGAACGTTTATACGCTCGACGACCTGAGTCGTCAGCCGTGCGTCAAGGCGATCTCGTCGCCTACTACGGTTACGACCTGCGCGTTTCCCGCGTCGGACAACACGGGCGCGGAAAAATTTTTCTCGCGCGGAAACTACGGCGAAAACGTAAGCGTTGCCGTTATCGATACGGGCTTGAAACCGCATCTCGATTTTATGCTCCCGCGTAAACGCGTTACGTTCATGGACTTTGTAAACGGGAGCGGCGAGCCGTACGACGACAACGGACACGGCACCGCCGTTGCGTCTATCCTGTGCGGAAACGGTCTTGTTTCGGGCGGCGTTTACCGCGGGATCGCGCCGAAGGCAAACCTTATATCGCTCAAAGCCATAGGCAAGAGCGGCGAAGGCGGCGCTTTTTCGATTTTGGAAGCAATGCAGTGGTGCTATTCGAACCGCGAAAAATACGGCATAAAAGTAGTTTGCATGTCGTTCGGTTCCGACCCCGTGGAAGGAACGGATCCGCTCGCGGTCGGCGCGGAAGCTCTGTGGAAAAGCGGGATCACGGTCGTTGCGAGCGCGGGCAACGCGGGACCCGAGAACGCCACGATCAAATCCCCGGGGATAAGTCCGCATATAATAACGGTAGGCGGGGCGGAGTTTTCGGACGGGCAGATCAGAGTTCCCGATTTCTCGTCGCGCGGACCTGCCGGCGCATACGACAAGCCCGACCTGATCGCGCCGTCCGTCGATATAGCGTGTTGCGGCGTCGAAAAGCACTATATTTCGCTTTCGGGGACGAGCATGGCTGCTCCGATCGTTGCGGGCGCGGCGGCTCTTATATTGTCGGAAAACCCGAATTTAACGCCGGACAGAATAAAAGAGCTTTTGATGAACAACGCGGCTCCCGTAAACGAAGATATTTATTCCGCGGGTCGCGGACTTCTCGATTTGCGTTTTATAAACGAGATGATATGAATATATATTATACGTGCCGTTCTTAGCCGAGCGTAGCGAACGCCAAGGCGTAGCCTTATACGCCGCCGACTCGTTGGATGTATCCGTTTTCTATATAAAACAATCCCAAAAACGTGTCGTAAAGTCCGTACGAAAAAATTCGGCGCGCGTCGTCGATCGACTGCGTCGAAACCTGGACCGAAAGTCCGCACCCGACGGAAACGGCGCGCGGGGTAGACACGAGTTTCGAATAAACGTTCTCTCTTTTAAGCATTTCGTAGAAACGCATGCTTTGGTTTCTCGAACGGAAAGAAAAAATATAGTACATTGCGTTCACCTTTTGTAAAAAATCGTTCACTTTTCGGGGAAGATCGAAATACGATAATACTACATTATATTTGCAAATTTCAATCGGTGTGAGTTTTTTATGATTTATTTGGATAATTCCGCTACGACTTTTTTCAAGCCCCCGCAGGTCATAAACGCGGTCAAAAACGCGCTCGGATTTCTTTCGGCCAACCCGGGGCGCGGCGGTCATTCTATGTCTGCCAAGGCGGGACTTTTGGTGCATAAAACGCGGGCGCACGCGGCGGAATATCTCGGCGTGAAAGACGATTCGCGCATAATTTTCACGAGCGGTTGCACGCACGCGCTGAACCTTGCGATCCTTGGCAGCGTAAGAAACGGCGGACACGTGATAACGACCGTTTACGAACACAACAGCGTTTTGCGACCGCTGTTCGAGCTTAAACGAGCGGGCAGGATAAGCGTGAGCGTGCTTTGTCCGAACGGCTCGGGCGCGGTAAGTCCCGAACAGATCGAGCGCGCCGTAAGGGGCAACACTTACCTTATAGTAACAAATCATATTTCGAACGTTACGGGCGCGGAAACCGACGTGAAAAGAATAGGCGAATTCGCGCGCAGAAAAGGGATCCTGTATCTCGTGGACGGCGCTCAGAGCGTCGGATACGGCAACGTTTCGTTGGACGCGATATGCGCCGATATGATAGCCGTCGCGCCGCACAAAGGGCTTCACGCGCCCCAGGGAGTCGGGATACTGGCGCTGTCTGACAGAGCGGAACTCGATCCCGTGCTTTTCGGCGGCACGGGAACGGCGAGCGAAAGCGTTTATCAGCCGCGCGAATTGCCCGAAAGTCTGGAATCGGGAACGCTCCCTACGCCCGCGATCGCGGGACTCAACGCCGCGCTGTTCTGGTCGGAAAAAAACAGAGAGCAGATGCGCGAAAAAGTATCGTGTCTTGCGGAATACCTGTCCGACAAACTCTCGAAAATGCAAGGCGTAACGGTGTACCCGAAAGGCGACGCGCGAAACGGGATAGTCGCGTTTAACGTAAATATGCTTTCTTCGCAGGAAGTTTCGGACATTCTCAGCGATCAGTACGATATCTGCACGCGCGGCGGGCTTCATTGCGCTCCGCTCGTCCACAAGCATTTCGGAACGCTCGACAAGGGCATGGTGCGCGTGTCTTTCGGTTTCGAAAATACGTTTGCGGAAGCCGATTTTCTCGTGAAAGCCGTTTCCGAAATTTCGACGAGCGGCTGAAATTTTTTTCGTCCCGCTCACCGTTTGTCTTGACTTACGGCTCGCCTTAATGTATAATGAAACGCATGAAAGCGTATATGGAAAATTTTATGAACGAGCTCGACTTTCCGACCGATTGCCGCGCCGCCGTATTAAGCGGCTACGGGCAGATAAGAAACGGAAAGTTTGCCGCGGCGTTCGACGGATTTTTATCCGAATATGCGGAAAATAAAGATCTCGATTATACCGATTTTGCGACAAGGATAGAAAAAGATCTGTCGCCCGTATTCGGAAACCGCTATCTCGCAACGCTTATTTTATACATAGCTATGACTCGGACGACGCGCAGGTTGTATAAAGAAAACGGCATATCGGAAGATATTTTTTACCGCACGGCGGCGGATATCAAATATAAGGCGGTGGAAGCCAAACTCGTAAAAGGCGATTGGGGAATATTCTGCGCGCCTTGGTTCGGCGGCTTTTTCTCGCTTAAACTTTTCGCGTTCGGCAACTTGCAGTTCAAGTTGATCCCGGCGTACCGCGATTACGTAACCGAAAGCGTGAATATATCGAAAGGTACGCCCGTTCTCGACGTTCACATACCGCGCACGGGCAGACGGCTCGACCACGAAGAAGTACTTGATTCTTATAAGCAGGGCGCGGAATTTTTCAAGGAACGTTTTGCGATCGACAAGCCGATCTTCGTTTGCGCGTCGTGGCTTTTGTACCCGAAAAATCTCGAAATTCTTAAACCGGACTCTAATATAGCGAAGTTCATTTCCGATTTCACGATAGTCGATTCCGTCTGCTACGACGATTACTCTGACCTGTGGCGTCTTTTCGACATGGATTATAACGGCAACGCAGACGCATTGCCCGCCGACACATCTTTTAGACGCGGCTACATAGATTGGGTAAAGCGCGGAGAAAAAACGGGATACGGAGTAGGTTTTTTCACGCAAAAAGAATGACAAACCGCGCATATTGTGGTATAATTCTCGTATGGACGCGGAAAAAGCAAAAGATATTCTGGAAAGGCTTAAAAACGCATATCCCGATGCGCATTGCGAGCTTGATTTTTCGTCGCCGTTCGAGTTGCTCGTGGCAACGATCCTGTCGGCGCAATGCACGGATAAACGCGTAAACGAAGTAACGGGCGAACTGTTCAAGAAATATTCCACGCCCGAAGATTTCGCTTCGCTCGACTATGCGGAACTCGAAGCTCTTATTTTCTCGTGCGGTTTCTACCGTAACAAGGCGAGAAACATTATCGAATGTTCGCGCAAGTTGCTTACAGACTACGGCGGACAAGTTCCCGACGACTTCGACGAGCTTCTCTCGCTCCCGGGAGTGGGTCGAAAGACGGCTAACGTCGTTATGGCGAACGCATTCGGCGGAAACAACATAGCCGTTGATACGCACGTGTTCCGCGTGAGCCGCAGGCTCGGTTTTTCGGACGGCAAAACTCCGTTCGAAGTCGAAAAGGATCTGATGCGGCTGTTGGACGAGAGCATATACAGCTTAGCGCACCATTTGCTTATTTTTCACGGAAGATATTGCTGTAAATCTCAGGCGCCGAAATGCAGTATCTGCCCTTTGGGCGATTGCAGGTACTTAAACGACGGCTCTTACAGCGATATAAAATGAAACGATATTCATCGCCGTATACGCGCTACGTTTGCCGCACAAGCTCAATCGAGTATATCAAAATACACTCATTCGCTTGCCCGTCAACTGTTGCACGTCTACGACGCGAATATCGTTTCATAAACCTTATATTAAGGAGATCACATAAATGAACAAAATTCTCGCAAAACGCAGACTTGCTCCCAACGTAACGGAGTACGTGGTGGATGCTCCGCGCGTTGCAAAGCACGCGAACGCAGGTCAGTTTATAATACTCAGGGTTGACGAAGACGGCGAAAGAGTGCCTTTCACGATCTGCGATTTCGACCGCGAGAAAGGTACGGTTACTATCTTGGTGCAGGAAGTCGGCTATTCGACCATAAAGCTGAATTCGCTCGGCGTAGGCGACTGCATTTGCGACTTTGTGGGACCGCTCGGAAACCCGACGGACCTGTCGGAGTACAAGAACATAGTTCTCGTCGGCGGCGGAATAGGAACTGCCGTCATTTACCCGCAAGCCAAAAACTTAAAAGCACAGGGAAAGCCCGCGGACGTTATAGTCGGCGCGCGCAATAAGGAACTTATCATGTACGAAAAGGAGTTCCGCGAGAGCGCGAGAGAACTTTTCCTGACGACCGACGACGGCTCGTATGTGCGCAAAGGTTTCGTAACCGACGTGCTTAAAGAACTTATCCCGACTAAAAAATACGATTGCGTATTCGCGGTGGGACCCATGCCGATGATGCGCGCGGTGTCCGAACTTACGCGCGGCTACGGTATCCCGACCGTTATAAGCATGAACTCGATAATGGTGGACGGGACGGGCATGTGCGGCGGTTGTCGTATAACGGTAGGCGGCGAAACGAAGTACGCCTGCGTTCACGGACCCGAATTCGACGGTCATCTCGTAGACTGGGCGGAAGCTATCAACCGCTCGCGGGTATTCAAGGAGCAGGAAAAGGCTCATATGTGTTTTTTGAAGGCAGATTCATCACGGTAGACTGCGTTAACCGTCGTTACGCCTTGGGTCATTTACGCGAAGTAAACTCCCCGTCGTCGTAACTCGGTTGCCTTGTCTACCGCGCGACTTTGCCTTCAAAAATTTGATTAAAACAGGAGTAACATTTATCACAATGGCGGTCATAAAGAGAGAAAGAACCAAAATGCCCGAGCAGAACGCTGCGGAGCGCGCGCACAACTTCAAGGAAGTGGCTCTCGGATTCGATTTCGAGCAGGCGAAGCGCGAAGCCGAAAGGTGCCTTAACTGCAAAAACGCGCCCTGCAAGACGGGTTGCCCGGTCGGCGTAAATATTCCCGAATTTTTACAGGAGCTTAAAAACGGCAACGTCGCCGCGGCGGGAAAGATAATCAAATCGACGAACAGTCTGCCGTCCGTTTGCGGCAGGGTCTGCCCGCAGGAAAATCAGTGCGAAAAGATGTGCGTCCGCGGAAGAATGGAAGGCGCGGTATCGATAGGTTCGTGCGAAAGATTTGTCGGCGACTATATGCTGAGCCACGAAGTCGAAACGGAAAAGGTAAAAAGCTGCGGAAAGAAAGTAGCCGTTATAGGCTCTGGTCCTGCGGGACTTACGTGCGCGGCGGAGCTTGCGAACCACGGAGTGGAAGTAACGGTTTTCGAAGCGTTCCACAAGGCGGGCGGCGTGCTCGTATACGGCATACCCGAATTCAGACTTCCGAAAGAACTCGTTCAAGCCGAGATAGACAAGCTCAAAGAAAAGGGCGTAAAGATAGAACTCAATACGATAGCGGGCAAAACGGTTACCGTGGACGAACTGCGGGACGAATTCGACGCCGTGTTCATAGGCAGCGGCGCGGGACTTCCGATGTTCATGAAGATACCCGGAGAGAACCTTAACGGCGTTTTGTCGGCAAACGAGTACTTAACCCGCGTGAACCTTATGAAAGCCTATAAAAAGGACAGCCCCACGCCCGTACAGTCGGGCAAGAATATAGCAGTGATAGGCGCGGGCAACGTGGCTATGGACGCGGCGAGGACGGCTTTAAGGCTCGGGGCGGAAACGGTAACGATAGTTTACCGCCGCGGCAGAGAAGAAATGCCGGCGCGCGCCGAAGAGATCCACCACGCGCTCGAAGAAGGCATAAAACTCGAGCTGCTTACAAATCCTATCGAAATGATAGGCGACGAGAACGGATACGTTAAATCGCTCAAATGCGTCAGAATGGAACTCGGCGAGCCCGATGCGAGCGGCAGACGCTCTCCGACGCCGATAGCGGGAAGCGAATTTATGCTCGACGCGGATATGGTGATAGTCGCGCTCGGCACGAGCCCCAATCCGCTGATAAAGAACAGTTGCCCCGAAATAGGCACGTCGAAAAAGGGAACGCTCGTCGTCGGCGAAGACATGATGACGAATTTGGACGGCGTATACGCGGGCGGCGACGCCGTAACGGGAGCGGCGACCGTAATACTCGCGATGGGTGCGGGACGTAAAGCGAGCCGCGCCATACTCGATAAACTCGGAATAGAGTGAGAAAAGGAAAAAGCAATATAAATGTTCATCGATAAAGCGAGAATTTTCATAAAATCCGGCGACGGCGGCAACGGCGCGGTTTCGTTCTATACCGAAAAGTATATAAGCAAGGGCGGACCCGACGGCGGCGACGGCGGAAAGGGCGGCGACGTCATATTCGAAACGGACGACAGAAAAAACTCGCTCGTCGATTTTCGCTTTGCTCAGCACTACCGCGCCGAAAACGGCGAAAAGGGCGCGAGCAGGTTTTGCAACGGCAAACAGGGTAAGGACATAGTTATAAAAGTTCCGCGCGGGACCGTCATACGCGACTTCGAAACGGGCGGCGTTATAGCCGATATGTATGATGACGGCGCGAGAGTGGTCGTGCTTAAAGGCGGCAACGGCGGCAAGGGCAACGCGCGCTTCAAATCGTCGCGCAGGCAGACTCCGCACTTTGCTCAGCTCGGGCAGAAAACGGAAGAAAAGTCCGTAACGCTCGAACTCAAAACGATCGCGGACGTGGGGCTTGTAGGTTTCCCGAACGTCGGAAAGTCAACGCTTCTGTCGCGCATTTCGGCGGCTAAGCCCAAGATAGCGAACTATCATTTTACTACGCTTTCGCCTAATCTCGGGGTCGTAAAGTACTACGACAATACGTTCGTCGTAGCCGATATCCCGGGACTTATCGAAGGCGCGGGAAGCGGCGCGGGACTCGGGACGGAGTTTCTACGCCACGTAGACAGAACGCGGCTTATAATTCACGTCGTCGATATTTCGGGTATCGAAGGGCGCGATCCGATCGATGACTATAAAGCGATAAACAAAGAGCTTAAAATTTACGACGAGCGGCTTAGTAAGCTCCCGCAGATAATAGCTCTCAACAAAACGGATATCCTGCAAGACAGAAAGCCCGTCGAGAACTTCAAAAAGAAAGTCGGAAAACCCGTCGTGGAAATAAGCGCGGCTACGGGCGCGGGATTGGATAAACTCATAGAAGAAACGTTTTCCGTTCTCAAAACTCTGCCGCCGCTTGCGCCGCTCGAATTCGAAAGATTCGAGTATATGCCCAAGGATACGCGCTCGTTCGAGATAGGGCGTTTCGACGACGGCGCGTTCGAAGTCAGCGGCGGTATGATGGAAGAACTCGCTCGCAACGTGATACTCGACAACTACGACAGTTTCGCGTATTTCCAAAAGCGACTTAAAGAAGAAGGCGTTATAAAAGCGCTGAAAAAAGCCGGCGCAAAGGACGGCGACGTGGTGAGGATTATGGATATCGAGTTCGACTACGTCGAATAGCTTCGGCGGCGTATACGGGCGCGCATAAGGCTTCGCCTTGGCGTTCGCTACGCTCGGCTGAGAACGCTACGTGCGGCGTGTCGGCTCAATCGAGTATTAGATATAACTCATTCGCCGCCGCACCGCCTGTTGCCGTTCTTCACACCCGTCTCCGCCGCCTTGGG
>DBEXQE010000192.1:0-4748 GCA_048167245.1 Christensenellales bacterium
ATCAAAACAGCTTGACAATATCGTGCTATCACGATATAATAAAGACGAAGAAACCAAAGGAGGTGCTTTTATGAACGTAGAAGCGGTAATCAAAAAGGCTGAGTCAGACGAAGGTTTGACGGTAAAGGAGATTAAGGTTTATCAGAAGGCGGTAAAGCCTGTAAAACACGTTTACGGGAAATACGGCACTCTCGCTAAACGGTATTTGGAGGATAAAGGACTCGATTGGACGATTGCGAATCTTCCCGAATACCTGCACGGCGTAGACAGAGCCGCCGATGAACTGTACGAAACGATGTACGAAAAGTTCTCGAAAGAAGAGCGGTTCAAAAAGTCGGCGGACTTTATGGAAAATCTGAAACGGGAAACGGAAATGCAAAGGCTTATCGAAGAGGAAATCTTAAACGAAATCGTTTACGTCAAATAAGGAGGCAGAATATGAAAGCGTTAAAAGTAGTTGGAACTATCGGAAGATTTGCTTTGGCAGGCGCACTCATTTTAGGGCATTTTGTAATGAATATTATAGGTGCGTTGATTTGTGCAATCACTTCGCAGGGGTGAGCGTTGATGGAAAGAGTTGCAATTTATGATCGCAGTTGTACCGGTGACGTATCGATAACGGTCGAACGGTTGAAATCTTTTGCGGAACAAAACGGTTTGACCGTAACGGAAATCTACAAAGATGAAAAATATAGCGGGTTGAATGAAAATCGTCCCGCTTACCGTAAAATGCTGTCGGATGCAAAACTCGGAAAGTATGATATACTGCTTATAAGGGGCGTTTCGAGAATTTCAAGAAATATTACAACGTTCCTGAAAGCAAAAAAATCTTTGGAAGGAAAAGGTATAAGAATATACGATTGCGAATACGGCGGCTTTCTGGACGCTGCTATAAGTGAGGTAGGACTATGACGAAAACGATGACTCCAAAACAACGGGCAAGACAAAAATACGAGGTTGTTCACAAGGAAGAACGCGAGCAGGCGACGAAACAGTTCAATACAAGACTTCCGAGTGACGAGTATGAGGAAATCGTCACATTTCTTAAAAAGCACGGAATTCCGAAAGTTGACTTAATCCGCATAGGATACGGAACGCTTTTGGAAAACTACAAAGAGATCAAACAAAAATAACTGATTAGCTGTAAAGGCATAATCACGGATAACGAATCAATGAATAATTGATGGAGCGTAATCGTGGTTATGCCGATACGACAACTTAATATTTTTTACGCTTCATCGTAAGGAGGAAACAACGATAGGCGTGGAAAATAATAAGAAAAGAAGTTACACGGTGATAATCGACAATACGATTTTTATTGTGGAAACGGAAGAATCGGAAGCGGCGCACGAAACCGCAGAGCAGAAAATCAAGAAATTGATAGAAGCGGGAATAGACGGTTTGGTAAACGAAGAACGTCGCCGATTAAATAATCAAAAGGCTACATTTGAAGGCTGATTTTTCAGAAGGAGTATTAAATGAGAAATCAGTCAGCAATCAACAAAATACCATTTACAGAAGGTGATGAAACCGCACTGTATACTCGTTTGAGTAGAGATGACGAGTTGTCAGGCGAATCGAACAGTATAAAAAATCAAAGAGAATTACTCTTGCAATATGCAAAAAGCAAAGGCTATGCAAACATTCAGGTTTATGTGGACGACGGGTATTCGGGAACAAACTTTAATCGACCTGATTTTAAACGGATGATGGAAAGAGTCGAAGCAGGACTCATCAAACGAGTTATCGTCAAAGATATGTCCCGTTTCGGCAGAAACTATCTCGAAGTCGGTTACTATACGGAAGTTATTTTCCCCGAATACGACGTGCAGTTTATTGCGGTCAACGACAACGTGGACAGCGAAGTTCAAACGGATAACGATTTCACGCCGTTCAGAAACATAATGAACGAATGGTATGCGAAAGACATCAGCAAGAAGATGAAGTCGGCAATCAAGGCAAAAGGCAATTCCGGTAAACACACAAATCCGTTACCGCCTTACGGATATATAAAAGATCCGAACGATAAGAACAAGTGGCTTATTGACGAAGAAGCGGCAACGGTTGTAAGAAGAATATTCGGACTTTGTATGCAGGGCTTCGGTCCGACGCAAATCTCACGGATATTGACGGACGAAGGTGTAGATACGCCGAAAATACACGCTAAGAAAATGGGTAGGAAGGTTACGATAAGAGCAAACGAAATGCCCGAAGCGTGGGCAGACCAAACGGTTGGAGCAATACTCGGTTATTGGGAATATCTTGGGTGGACGGTAAATTTCAAAACGAAGAAAAAATCGTTTAAGTCGAAAAAGGTTATCTTGCTACCTTCCGATGAATGGCAAGTTTTCAAAGATACACAAGAGCCGATCATCGACGAAGAAACGTTTTGGGCGGTGCAGAAAATCCGAGAAGGGAAACGCCGCCTTGACAGTCTTGGCGAACCGAACGCATTGTCGGGAATGTTGTTTTGCGGAGATTGCGGACATAGGCTGTATTTACGCAGACAACGTGATCCGCACCAAAAAGATTATTTTGTGTGTTCGGTTTATCGAAAGAAGCGCAAGTATTTCTGCACGGCGCACTTCATAAGACTTGCGGACATTGAGAAAATTCTTTTACGGGATTTACGTCAAGTAACGGCATTTGCAAGAGAACACGAAAGCGAGTTTTTAGACTTGGCAAAGAAACGTTCTTTAAGAGAGACCGAAAAATTGCGAGCCGAAAACAAAGCGTCGCTCGACAAAGCCGTCAGACGCATTGCCGAAATAGACGGAATTATTCAGAAACTGTACGAAGATAACGTTTCGGGTAAAATAAGCGACGAGCGATTTGCAAAGATGACGGCAACGTATGAAACGGAACAGAACGGATTACAGCAAACTGCTCAAAGGCTGAAAGATGAAATATCTGCCGTTCGAGAAGAGGGCGAAAGCGTGGATCGGTTTATGAAGTTGGTAAACAAGTATTCCGACATCACGGAACTGAACGCCGAAATCATAAGAACGTTTGTGGAGAAGATAATCGTTTATGAAGCCGAAAAAAATGACGGTGTAAAAACGCAGAAAGTGAAGATAGTCTATAACTGCGTTGGAACAGTAAGTGTTCCGAACACCGACAATGAGCCTGTAAAAACAGACAAAACAAAAATTATAGAAGTGGCGTGACAATGAAAGCCGCGCCACTATCTAAAAAGAAAGAAAAATCCCTGTGCCTATTGATTGTGGCTTATACGATTCTTTTTGTGCCGCTGTTGTTATGGTCGGTATTTTTCTGCTACTCGTTTTTGAATATCATAGTAAAAAGTTTCACGGATTGGAGCATATCGGAAAAAGTCAATTTCGTGAAATTCGATCAATATATCAGGCTGTTTAACGATAAGATTTTTTATAAAGCGTTGAGAAATACTTTGCTTTGGACTGTAGTCGTAACTTTCGGCGTGAATTTTATGGGGCTTTTGATGGCGGCGCTGATATCGAAATTCAAAAAGCAGAAAAATCAGAAGCTGTTTCTTACGTTGCTGTTTTGGCCGGTACTCGTGTCGGCGACCGCGAGCGCCAACATTCAGAAAATGGTTTTCGCGCCCGACGGAGCGGGACTTATGAACTCCGTTTTGATGGGGTTGGGTTTGATCAAAGAACCTTTGCAGTGGTTTTACAGTCCGAATCTCGCTATGTTTACGCTTATGATCTTTCCGTTTTTCTTCGGCTTCGGCACGAAAATGCTTATTTTCTACGCGGGGCTCAAAAACGTGCCGTCATCGATCAACGAAAGCGCTTATTTGGAAACGAATTCGAGTTTCAAGATATTTTGGCACATAACGTTGCCGCTGTTGCAACCCGTTATTGCGTTTAACCTTATTTTGTCGGTAATCGAAGGGCTTAAAGTAATAGCGCCGATGCAGCTCATTACGCAAGGCAGACCGCTCAACAGTTCCACTTCGATATTGCTGTATATATACGACACCGCATTCAAATACGACGAACTCGGTTATGCGTCGGCGATAGGCGTTATAACGTTCCTTCTGATTTTCGTTTTAACGCTTATTCAGATGCGACTCGACAAGGGGAAGGTATCGTATGAATAATAAAAGGTTGTCTAAAAAAATAGGGATAGCGGCGGTGCTCGTTTTTCTTATAATAATGGCGGCGTTTCAGATTTTCCCGTTCTACATAAAACTCGTTCAAGCCGTTCAGCCTATGGACAGAAATCTGATACGCGACGTGGTGTATTATTATCCGTATTCGGTGAATCTGAAAAACTTCTATTACGCCGCCGTAAAATCCGATATGTTCGTCGGGTATAAAAACAGTCTTATTATAACATTTTTAAGTGTTTCGATAAGTCTTGTTATCGTCGTACTTTGCGGTTATGTTTTCGCCAAAAAGAAATTCAGAGGCAAAGCGTTCGTGTTTAACCTGTTTCTCGTTACGATGATGGTCCCCGGCGAACTCAGTATGCTTTCGAATTACGCGCTCATATCCAAACTGAATTTGTCGTCGACTTATGCGAGCGTCGTTTTGCCGGGGCTTCTTAACGTTTTCGGAATATTTCTGGTGAAGCAGTTTATGTCGACGATTCCCGACAGCGTTTTGGAGGCGGCGTCGATAGACGGTGCGAGCGAATTCGTTAAGATAGTAAGGATAATCGTACCTATGTCGGTTACCGTTATATCTACGTTTTTAATACTTAACATTATTTCGAGCTGGAACAACTATTTATGGCCATTGACCGTTTTGGGCGACGAA
>DBEXQE010000193.1:0-1508 GCA_048167245.1 Christensenellales bacterium
AACTCCGTATAATCCTCCAAAAGTATTTTCAGCCGAGCGTCTTTCTTTGCGCCCGAAAGATTTTCATATATTTCGTTCACAACGTCGCGAACTCCTTTATAATCGAATACGCACCAATCGCAGTCGTACTCTCTTTTATCGTTATAAGGCAGATCGCCGTTCGGCGTCAGATACACGTAAATTTTGTCGTAATGCACGTATTCGGGGTGAGCGTTGATTTCGTTCTCGTAACGCTGTAACTGATCGTCGTGCGTACTCGTGAACACTTTGTTTTCGATAACGATCACCGTTTGCGCCGCCGCGGAAGCTATAAAAACGTCTATGCGGCTTTCTCTATTTACGACCACCTTTTCGGTAACGACTTCGTATTTATCGCCGAGAAACGTTTCGAGCCGAGAAAACCTGTCGCCGATTATTTCACGGTTTTGCAAAACACCGTCGCCTACCGTTTCGTACAAACAAAGTCTTTCGCAAAATTTGCGCAAAAACAAACTGCCGAGCCCGTGCGGTTTTTGCGCGTCCGCAAGCCAGGCAAAGAAAGCCGAATGTTTTATTTCCTGCGTTGTCATTCCCGCCGCGGCGAACACGTTTACTTTGTTTTCCTTTTGCTTCTCGACGCTTTTAAGTTTATCTTCGAGAGCAAGCAATTTAGCTTTTATTTCTTCTACCGTATCCATTACCGATTCATTTCCTTTGCGTCGTCGTCGACGTTTTCGTCAATTTTCTTTTCGGCATTTTCATTCTTGCGAATTTCATCCATATATCCCGCCGTAATAATACCCGACGGTAAAGCTATAATGGCTATACCGAATACGGACGAAACCATTGTAACAATCCGTCCGGCAATCGAAACGGGATAAATATCGCCGTAACCCACCGTCGTCAGCGAAACGGTCGCCCAATATACGGCGTCGAAAAACGTGTTGAAACTGTCGGGTTCCACGTTGAAAACTATTAAAGCCGATATTATTATATAACCTATCGCAAACGTTCCGACTGCCGCAAGCGAATGACGCGTTTTTACAAGTACGCCCGAAATTATTTTAACGCTCTTGGAATACCTGAGCGCCTTAAAAACACGGAATACCCTGAACGCTCTCAACATTCTGAAAAGCCGCAACAACTTAAACCCTTGATTCAAAGCGGTAAGCGACGGCAATACGGATATTACGTCTATAAGAGCCATAAATCCGAACGGATAACGCAAAAACGACACTAATCCTTTCTTGCCGTACTTGTAATCGGCTGTTATCCATCGCAAAAAATAATCGAGAATAAACACGGACACGCAAACCAAATCGATTACGTGCAACGCAAAATAATTTTCCTTAAAAACGAGCGGAGTCAAACTCAATGCTATAACTACTATCATCAAGTAGTCGTACACGCTGCTGAGCACGTTATGCCCGTCGGAAATTTCTATAATGTCGTAAATCTTCTTTCGTAACATTTTGTTTTATGCGTACCCGATTTGTATATATTTTAACACAGGTAGTACCCCCCCCCGG
>DBEXQE010000194.1:0-4204 GCA_048167245.1 Christensenellales bacterium
CAACGTACAGCGGTGCGTAGAATATGCTGTGTGTAACCTCGCATAATCTTATCTTGTTTTCGTTTTTCTTACAGCCTACCGCGGGCATGCAAAAGCAGATCGCCGCAAGCAGAACCGTAAACAGTTTCTTTTTCAAAATGAAACCTCCTTTGAATTTTTATTATATGCCATTCTATGCCGCGGAAAAAAGCAATGACACCGTTTGAGCGCATAAATTTAAGGCTTTTTGCGTATCTCGTTGCGCCTAAAAACTTGCTTAAATCCGACGGCTGTGATATAATTGTTTCTCAGGGAGCAAAAATGCAAATGAACAAGTCTTACGAACCGAAATCTTTCGAAGAAAACATATATTCGATGTGGAGCGAGAACGGATATTTCCGCGCTACTGCCAACAGCGGCAAAAAGCCGTTCACTATAATGATGCCGCCGCCGAACATAACGGGTCAGCTTCATATGGGACACGCGTTGAACGACTCTATTCAGGACGTTCTGACGCGCTATAAGCGCATGAAAGGCTTCGAAGCGCTGTGGCTTCCGGGTACGGACCACGCGTCGATCGCGACCGAAGTCAAGATCGCCGACAAACTGCGCGAAGAAGGCACGAGCAAGGAAGAACTCGGGCGCGAAGGCTTTTTGAAGCGCGCTTACGAGTGGAACGACAAGTACGGCGGAAAGATAATCGAGCAGATCAAAAAGCTCGGCTGTTCGTGCGATTGGGACCGTCGCGCGTTTACGATGGACGAAAATCTTTCGAAAGCCGTCAGGGAAGTGTTCGTAAAACTTTACGACAAAGGGCTTATCTACCGCGGCGACAGAATGATAAACTGGTGTCCCGAATGTCGCACCGCGCTTTCGGATGCGGAAGTCGAACACGAAGACTCGGCGTCGCACCTGTGGCACATGAAATATCCGCTCGAAGACGGCGGCTACCTTACGGTAGCGACTACGCGTCCCGAAACCATGCTCGGCGACACGGCGGTCGCGGTCAACCCCAAAGACAAACGCTACGCGAAAATAGTCGGCAAGAACGTTTTATTGCCGCTTACGGATCGCAAAATTCCGGTCATAGCCGACGACTACGTTGATCCCGCGTTCGGAACGGGTGCTGTCAAGATCACTCCCGCGCACGACCCGAACGACTTCGAAGTCGGCAAGCGCCACGATCTGCCGATCATCTGCGTTATGGACGAAGACGGCAGAATGTCGGACAACGCGGGCAAATATGCGGGAATGGACAGATTTGCCGCAAGAAAAGCTATGCTCGCCGATCTCGAAGCGCAGGGGCTTTTGGAAAAGACAGAAAAGCACGACAACAGCGTCGGGCATTGCTACCGTTGCCATACTGTAATAGAACCGCGCCTTTCGAAGCAGTGGTTCGTAAAAATGGAGCCGCTCGCAAAGCCCGCGATAGAAGTAGTTAAAGACGGCAGCATCAAATTCCTGCCGAAAAGATTCGAAAAAATCTATCTGCATTGGCTCGAAAACATAAAAGACTGGTGCATAAGCCGTCAGCTTTGGTGGGGGCACAGGATCCCCGCGTTTTACTGCGAAAAGTGCGGCAAACTGACCGTTAGCAAGGAAGATATAACGGTTTGCCCCGAGTGCGGCGGCAAAGCAGTGCAGGACGAAGACGTTCTCGACACGTGGTTTTCGTCGGCACTGTGGCCGTTCTCGACGCTCGGCTATCCCGAAAAGACGGAAGATCTCGAATTTTTCTATCCGACGGACGTACTCGTAACGGCGTACGACATAATTTTCTTCTGGGTAGCGCGCATGGTTTTCTCGGGACTCGAACACATGGGCGAGATACCGTTCAAGACGGTGTTCATAAACGGGCTCGTGCGCGACGAACTCGGTCGCAAAATGAGCAAGTCGCTGAACAACGGCATAGACCCGCTCGAAATCATCGACAAATACGGTGCGGATTCGCTCAGATTTTCGCTGTTGAACGGAATTTCCGCGGGCGGCGACACGAGATTTTCCGCCGACAAGATAGAAGGCTACCGCAATTTCATGAACAAGATATGGAACGCGTCGCGTTTCGTGCTCATGAATTGCGAAAACGCCGAGATCTCGGAAATATCCGAACTTAAAAATCTTTCGCTCGCCGACAAGTGGATCTTGACGCGACTGAGCGCGGCGGCTACGGAAGTAAATAAATTTCTGGACAAGTACGAAGTCGGTCTTGCGTCCGCGAGAATGTACGAGTTCATCTGGACGGAGTTCTGCGACTGGTATATCGAGCTGTCCAAAACTTCGCTCTATACCGACGACAAGGAAAAGAGAAACCGCACTCTGAGCGTGCTTTTGTACGTTCTGCGCGAGCTTTTGAAACTCGTTCATCCGATAATTCCGTTTGTTACCGAAGAAATTTACCAAAATCTGCCGAATAAAGACGCCGACAGCATAATGATAAGCAAGTATCCCGAAAAGATCAAGGCGTATAAAAAGGACGCCGCCGAAATGGAAAAGATCATGGCGGTCATCAAGGGCATAAGAAATCTGCGCGCGGAAATGAACGTAAGTCAGTCGCGCCGCACGGCTATTTATATAGTGCCGCACGACGGGCAGGAAAAAACGGTGAAAGCGGCGGCGGGGTAT
Organism: Christensenellales bacterium; assembly: GCA_048167245.1. Classification (GTDB taxonomy): domain Bacteria; phylum Bacillota; class Clostridia; order Christensenellales; family Pumilibacteraceae; genus RACS-047. The sequence continues at coordinate 2,602 of DBEXQE010000194.1, forward strand.
ATCGAAAAACTCGCTTGCGGGACGGGAGTCGAATTCTTCAAACCCGAAATGCGTTGCGCCGAACTCGTAACGGACGTCGCCGACGTATATCTGCCTATGGGCGAACTCGTCGATTACAAGGCGGAGAAAGCAAGACTCGAAAAGGAACTCGAATCGGTCGACGCCGAGATCCAAAGGGCTCAGGGCAAGCTGAATAACGCGGGCTTCGTCGCGAAAGCTCCGAAAGCGCTCATCGACTCCGAAAACGAAAAACTCAAAAAATACCTGTCGCTCAAAGAAAAACTCGTCGCGAAAATCGCCGAGTGTTCGGATAAGTAACATATCCCAAATCCTTGACGGGGGGGGGTAAAAATATTGTATAATCTTCGTAAAGTAATATTTACGGAGATTATTTATTATGGGAATGGTGGCGGCGATATGCACGCAGTGCGGGGCGGCGATAGAAGTGGACGAAAGCAAAGAAGCGGGCATTTGCTCGCATTGCGGCACGGCGTTTATAACGGAAAAGGTAATAAACAACTACACGATACATAATCATAACACGGTAAACAACAATATAGCTCACGCGACTATTAACGTGAAAAAGGGCTACGATGCGGGCGACGAAGTCAAGCGTTACAGAGCTTTTATAAAGCAGAAAAAGTACGTGAGCGCCGTGAACCTTTTGGATAAAATGGAAGAAAAGTTTCCCGATTCGGGACTTACGCAATACTGCAAAGCCGATTTTTTTCTTACGGCGGTGAATTATCCCGAATGGCTCGAAGACGCCGAAAACGGCGCTAACGACGAACTTGACGACGACGGAAATCCTTGTCAGACCGCAAACGATTTCTTCGGCAAGGACTGCGTTTTCGACGACTGTATTTTCGATTTGAAATCGCTGTCGGCGGCGCTCGACAAGTTCGAAGCGATAAGCGACGGCGAAATGCGCGACAGGATAAACCGCCGAAAGGTAAACGCTCCCGGAATAAGCCCGAAATATTATTCGAAAAAAGAATTCAAAACGATAAACACCGAATATAAGGTGCGCGAGCTGATCTGGAATTGCGTTGCGGAAGTGCGCGGGCTTAAATTGGATCGCATGTTTTGTTGGAATTTCCACGACTACGAGTGCGAGCCGCATTACAACAACTGTATCCACGGCTACGATATAGGCAAAAATTACGACAAAGATTATCTGTATGACAGGGACGAGTACGACGAAGAAACGATCGATACGGACAAATATTCCGCGATCGAAGATCTCCGCAAAGCCGATACGGTAGGTTATAAAAATTCTTATAAACGCGCGTTGTTTTACGCGGAGAAGTCTATGGAGTACGGCGATTCGCTTATGACGGACTCCGAGCGCGAACGAAACGCCGACTTTTTGCGAGAAGTCGGGGACAAATACGAAGAATTCGCCGCCGTAACCGCTCGCCGCGAAATCGCCAAACAGAGAATTATCGCCGTTCGGGACGAACTGCGCGAAAAGTACCGCAAGCCGCTCGAAGAACGCAAAAACGGATTTTTCCCGTCGAAATCTCATTACCTGAAAAAGTTTTTCGGGAAAGCCTTAGTAGCCGTTATCCTAATAGGGATAGCAGTAGGCGTCGCCGTTTTC
>DBEXQE010000195.1:0-9305 GCA_048167245.1 Christensenellales bacterium
TCTGTCGAAAAATTCTCCGAGCGCGCGCAGGTATTCCGCGTAGTTTTCGCCGCCTTGGCAGGGCGAATACGAACTCGACAGGCATCTCTGAATGAACTTTACCTTACCGTACGAAAGCGGATTGTCGAACTCGGCATAGCCGTAGCCGCTTCCGAAAAACGACTTTATCCTGCCATCGTCCTTACTCACGCCACCGTTGAACCCGTTGAAATCGGGACAGTATTTTTTACATATCCCGCCGTGCAGACGGTTGATCTCCGCGTCGGGGTCGCGCACGTTCCAGATAAGAAATATCTTGCCGCCCGCTTTGAGTATGCGTTTGCTCTCGCGCGAGAATGCGGACGCGTCGAACCAATGGAACGCCTGTGCCGCCGTTATGAAATCGACCGAGCCGTCCGCAAGAGTCGTCCGCTCCGCCGAGCCGTTCACGGAGCGGAATTTCGCGAAGCCTTTCAGATCTTCTTCGGCTTTGCCGCGCATCGCGTCGTTGGGTTCGACCGAATAGACGAAACTGCCGCGTTCGAGAAGCTGTTTCGACAGTATGCCAGTCCCCGCGCCCACGTCGGCGATTACGGACTTATCCGAAAACCCCTGCTCTTTGTACAGAAAATCCAAAAGAGCGCTTGCGTAAGCGGGTCTGCCGAGCGAATACGCGTCCTGTTTTTTATCGAATTTCGCAGTGTTGTTCATTATGCTTTGTAGCTGTACATGTGTCTGCCGCTCATGAATTTGCCGAAGATATATTTGTCGCTCGCGGACTCGCACATTATGAATATGCGTCCGTCCTTGTAGACGATCTCCTCGGTCATCGGCGGGGCTTTGACGCTCTTTTCAAGGCACGAGCCGTCGAGATAAGAAAGGTCGGTTTCGTTCTCGCCGACGAGCGTTTTGACGGGCGCGGCTATCTTATCGAGATCGTAAAACAACAGGTGCGACGCCGCCAATCCGTAGGACGTCGAAAGCACGATCTGCGTTTCGGTGAACGTCATTCCCTGCACGAGTCCCGTAGTGGAGTACGCCGCGACGGGCGTTCCGACCACGCCGAACGGAGCAGTTTCGCTAAGGTCGTAAACGTAAATGAGAGCTTTGTTCTCGTCGCCGTTCGGAGTCGTTATGCGCTCGCTCTGCGGCGTTTCGTAGTTGCCCGCGCGGTAGAACGAGCCTTCGTAGAGCTTGCCGCCATGAACCGTTACGTAGGCGGGGTCGTGGTCTTTCGGCGAAAGGATCTCGCCCGTCTTCACGGCTTCGCCGCCCGCCAAGATATCTTCGAGCGAAAACACGTCAAGCCCGCTTGCGCCCGTTATGTAACAAAAGCCGTTATAGTGCGCGACGCCGCCCGTATGACCCGTATAATTACTGCCGTCTTGATTTTTAAGCGCCGTTTTGTAGGAAGTTCCGTCGCTTTTCATAACGTAGACCGACGACGCTTCGCCCTTTTTCGACGAGTAGCCGCAACTTATGAACACTCCGCTCTCGTCAACGTAGTCAAGCCCCTGCCCCACGAATTTCGCGTTGACCGCGGGGATGGGCAGTTCGCGTTTCGCGTTTTTGTAGAACTTTGCGAACACGAGCTTTTCGCCCGCCCGCACGCCCACGAGCAGAACGAGCACGACGGCGGAAATTATCGCCGCGACTCTCAGAAAAATTATCAGGGCGTTTTGCTTTTTGTCGCTTTTTTGCACCGTTTTTCTCTCTCCTTTGCGGAATTTGCGTTTCCCGATACAATTATACTAAAAACTTACCGCTATGACAACTTTTATGACGATATTACCGCGACAATAGTTGAAAATTTTTTTTGCGTTTGATATAATTGTAGTCGGACGGCGGGCGCAACTGCGTAGCCGCATCCGGGGAAACATAATGAGTTTTTATTCGGTTCTGAAAATGTATTCGACCTATCACCTGATCTACGTGGTCCTGTTCGCGGTGATACTCGCCGCCGCAGTCGTCGTTTTCAAATTCGCGCTGAAATCGTACAAAGCGCGGGATGTTTTCATACGGTGCTTGGGCGGACTTCTGACCGTCAGCCTTATCGCGAACCGCATTACGCTGACCGTGTGGGACAACAACGGCATAGGCATACGCGAGATGATCCCGAACACGTACTGCGGCATGTCGAGCCTGTTGCTCGGAATTTTCGCGATGATCGGCAAACCGAACGCGAAGATTTTCCACTTTCTGTTTTATCTCGAAATGATCGGCGGCACGGCGTGCGTGTTTTACCCGACTTTTATAAACCAAAACCCGTCGTTTTTCTTTCCGCCGACCATCACGGGCATGAACCATCACGCTTGCGGCGTTATACTCTGCGTAATTTTGGTGCTCGGAAAGCGGTTCGAGCCGTCGTTTGAGAACCGCTATGTTTTCCCGATAGGCATAGCCGCGTACACGCTTTTCGGGCTGTTCCTTATCGACGCGCTGAAAATACCGAACACGATGCTCATCGACGAACCCGCCGTTGCGGGCACGCCTATCAATTGGTGGTTCGTTCTGATATTCGGCTCGGCGGTCGAGATCGCGTTCACTTTCGTCTACGACAGAATAAAGAAAAAACGCGCCGCAAAAAACGACGCGAAAGAAGAAACGGAAAATGATAGAGCTTAACGTTAAGTTTCAAGAAAAATATAAACGACTTGACGCTTTGTGCGCAGATATTTACTGTAATAAATATTTTAATCAAAGCGGCGTTACCGCATATATTACGGAAATGGAAAACACGCGTCCGCAACTTTGCTCGCACGTTTATAATTGGGAAGCGACTTACAAGCAGTTGAAACATTTGCGTTGGGTGCGTAATCAGTTGGCGCACGAAGCGGGCACATTCGAATATGAAATGTGTACCGAAGCCGACATAGAATGGCTAAGCAATTTTCACGCCGCAATTTTACAAAGGACAGACCCATTGGCTGTAATCGGTAAAATCGAACGCGAGGGAGCAACGCAAGTTCGGCGTGTCAAAATGCAAAACAATGCCGTTAGGAAAACAAATGTCGAAAATACGGCAGAAATTCCCGACAAGCCCGCAGAAAAGAAACAAAAACTTTCGCTGTGGGGCAAAATCAAAGCTAAATTCAAAAAATGGTTCTCGGAGTAAATAATCATGGAATTTTTGGCGGAGATATTTTTGGAGATATATTTCGAGCTGGCGGAAATTCTTCTGCCCGAGAAAAAGTTCAAAAAATGGCAGGAAACGCTACTTAAAATAAGCGGCATTTTGGTATCGCTTATAATAATCGGGTGTCTGTTCGCGGGCATAAGCCTTATAGTAGACAACGTAAACGGCACGGTCGGCATAGTCCTGACTGCCGTCGGCGGCGTGCTTTTCGGCGTTCAGATGACGCTGTTCTTCGTGGTGCTCGCCCATCAGATCAAAGCCGAAAAAGCCGCGAAGAAAAAGGCGGCGAAAGAAACGACGAAAACGGAGACCGCCGAAGAAAACAAGACCGAATGATCAGAAAGAACCTTTCTTTATAAGTTTTATAATTATGAAAAGCAACGAAACGCCGAGCGCGATATGTCCCATTCCGGCTATGCCCGAGATCGCGGCGTCGAAACCGCGCGATATATTTTCTCCGAGCGTTATTTGCGTGATGCCGCGCATAAGAAACGCAAGCGATGCCACGTTAAGCCCGGCATGATAGACGATCTCGAGTTTTTCGACCGTTTTGTCTACGAACCCGAACGATTTCTGAAGCAATGCAAACAGCAGGAAGAAACCCGCGCCGAGTACGAGATAATGCACGTGCATTACCGATAAACTCGTTTTGCCGGTAAAACCCGTAAATTTTGTGAACTCGCGGAAAAACACTCCGAAAACAAGCGCCGCAACGGCATACGCAAACGCGATCTTAACATACTTTTTCGACATGATTTCTTCTCCCGTATATAAATATTGCGACTGCGCCGCAGATATTACTTTCAGTAATAAAAAACTTATCGTTATTATAAGGCTCCCCTTGCTATGGGGAGCCTTTTTTGAATTGTTCGTTTATCAGCGGAACCAGACGAGTTCTATGAACTGTTCGGTCAAAGCGCGGTCGCTTTCCGAGAGAGAGCCGATATCTTCGGTAAACAACAGGATCATTCTGTTGCTGGCACCCGTTTGCACGAGAAGATACATTTCGTTTTGTTTATCGGGCGAACCCGACAGAGTGTAATCGACTTTGTAATACTTGCCCGCGTTCTTCACGTCCGAAACGGTCGCGGTTTGACCGTCGGGGACCAAAGAGTGCAAAAGTCTGTCGTTGTTGCTCGTGCTGTTCATGCCGTTTTGGAACGTTTCGACGCTCGGACGGACGGCAACGCCGTTCGCCAGAGTCATATACACTTTCGCATCGCCGAAACTTACCGTTTTATACGGGATATTCCGTTTGTTTTCCGTCGTTTCGGTCATAGCCGCCGTTTTGTAGTAGTTGAACGTGTACGGAGACGATGCTTCGACCTTTTCCCAGACGCTCGCGTCGGGCAGAACGTTATAGTATATGACTTCCGAACGGTGTCCGCCCGCCGAAGTGTTGTACGCTATCCTGAGCGGCTTGCTCATTCCCGCGACGGACGAATCGAATCCGCTTACGCTCGTATCTTCGTTGTACGCGCGCATATCCATAAGTTCAGCGAAAGACACTTCCTGCGTGGTATCGTCTTCGTACGTTAAGACCATATCAAGTTCGAGTTCTTCGCCTATGTTGTAGTTTTCCTTTCTTCCGTCCTTGATCTCGCACGATTTGAGCGCGTGAAATACGGTGTACGGAATTTCGAGAGAACATTCGCCCGACGAGATAACGGACTCGGAATTGCCGCCGAGTTTCAAGGTCAGCTTTTTATCGCCTACGGTCGAGTCGTCGTAGCCGCTCGCTTCCATATCGACGAACGCGTCGGCGTTACCCGTGCCGTCGTCTATTTTCACCCACGCTTTAAGGGTTCCCCCCCCCGCAAGGTCGTAGTCCCAATTGAGATCCAGCTCCGCCGTCGTTTCGACGCCTTTCGCGTCTTTGAGCGTAAGAGCCAGAATAAATCTGAGCCGTTCGGGATTTACGAGAATATCGTCGGCTGCTTCGTTGTTTATGAATATGTAATCCCGATCGTATTCGCTTTCCGCGACGACCGCCGAAACGAGTTCGTATTTCTTACTTCCGCAACCCGTCAGCAAAAGACAACAACCGAACGTAAGCGCAAGACTCAAAAAAATCAGAAACGTTTTGCTCTTTACAAAAAACTTTTTCATTTTCCTAAAATCTCCTTTACGCGATAATTTTTTTCGTCTTAAATTCTTTGGAACTTGCCGTCCTTTTTGTGGACGACGAGTTGCGCGTTAAGGCGCTTTGCAAGGTCTTTGGCGACGACGATCGCTTCCTGCTTGGTGGGCACTCTGCGGAAAGTTTTGTCCGAGTCGCTTCGGCGGATTATCCAGTTGTTTTTCAGTCTGTCGAATTTAAGCGTAACCTTTATATCCGAAGTTTCGTCGCCGTAGTCGTCGTAGTATTCGTCTTCGTCATCGTCGTCCTGTGCGGGCTTGGGAGCTTTCGCGGCGGAAACCATTCTCGCCGTGAGCTCGTCTATCGCGTGCTGTTTTTTCGTAAGCTCGGCTTTGAGCGACTCCGTTTCGGCGCGTAAGTTCTCGTTCTCGGACTTCAAGGCTTCCGCTTCGGCGCGAACTTGTTCGGCTTCGGCGCGGACGGCGTCGGCATCCGCGGCTACGGAATTCGCGGCGGCGAGCTCGCTGTCGAACTTTTTCTCTTTCTTTTTGTGCGCCGCCTTACGCACGGCTCCCGCTATGAGCGCGACTATAAGAACGACCGCAAGCACGAGCGCGATCATCAGGAAAAGCGCGCCGCAGTCAGCTATCCACGCGCCCAAGTTGTTTATCGCCCAATCGTTTAACGCTTTCATTTTCATCTCTCCGTAAAAAATTATATATCTTTCATCATAACGTATATTTTATTATACCATAATGCGAACATAAAAGCAATCTTTTCACATTAAGTTTGACAAGAACGACGCGCGTATGATATACTTCTTGATATGAAGAAATTTTTGAGCTTAATATTCACGTTGCTGTTCGGCGCTTCCCTTTTCGCCTGCGCCGCCGCGCCCGCGATCTACGAGTTCGACGCGGACAAGCCCTGGGGCGTTAACGAAACTTACGAAAAATGCGTATACGATATAAAGATAGTCGAACGTGTGCGTTCGGGCAAGGAAACGACCGACGGCGATATTCTGGCGGACGGAAACGCGACTTACGAACTTACTCAGTACCGCGACAGAGAAAGCGGCGAGCTGTACGTCGACTTGAAACTCACGCACACCGTTACGTACCGCGATATCGACAAAGCGGGCGCCGACCGCGGACTTACGGACACGGTCGAGAGCGAAGTCGTGTTCACGACCGAAGGTTGCGGCGTTATTTCGTCTTATAAAAAGGAAGTTTACGCGCCGAGAAAATCGGACGACAAGTTCCAAACTATGGTCTACGACTACGAAGCCGTTGCCGACTATAACTCGGGGAAAGCGTCGCTGAAAAAGAACAAGAACGTCGACGAGAACGGGGTCAAGTCCGAAGATTACGAGTCCGTAACGGAATTCGACCTTATAAGCGGCTCTCAGAGCTTCGACAACGAACAGCTCTACTACGTTGCGCGCGCGCTCAAAAACACCGCGCCGAAAAACAGTCAGTCGCTGAGCCTTTCGAACCTGTACGAGATCCCCGACAAAATGGACAAAAAGGGCAAGTACAAGAACACGAACGTTACCGTTCAGACGGCGGAAGAAACGTCGGTGATAACATTAAGCGAGTCGTTCGCGAAAAATTATCTGTCCCCCGCCGAAAACGGGAACTACGACGTAAACTGCATGCGCACGTCGCTCACGCGCAACGACACCTATTCGGGTCCCGCGTTCACGCTGTACATGACCGAGCCGGGCGTCAAGTTCGAAAGAAAGGACTCGTCGGGCGGAGTCATCACTTCGACGGGAAAAGTCATCGCGCGTATGGTCCGCGTGAACTACGACCTTAGCAAGCGCGAAGAAGCGTCGAATATAGTTTACAGCCTGTCCGATTATACGACCGAAAAATAAGGGGTCTGCGACCCTTTGTATGCATTATAAACTATGTATCAAGGTGCGGTTTATCCCCGCACCTTTTTTCCGCTCAGAACATGCGGAAAAGACCGCAGCAGCATTGGTTGCAACGGTTGCATCCGCAGTTACATTCGCGGCGCTTGCAACCGCACCCGCAGTCATTGCTCCGACGGCAACCGCAGTCGTTATTTTGGCGGCAGCCGCAGCCTTGGTTGCAGCTTTGACGGCAACGGCAACAGTCGCACGAACAGCTTTGGTTGCAGCCCCTGTTTTCAAAACCTTGGTCGTAGATCCGATCCTGACAATCGCACATAAAAAATTTATCCTCCGTATGGTTTTTCGGCGGCTTATAATGCGTTAAGACACCGTACTACCATTATACGCGGAGAAAAAATTTTGTGTTACAAAGGATAAATTCGGAGCGATTTCTCCGCGCGCGACTTCGTCGCTTGGTCGAAATGACAGGGCTTGGGAAACTATTCGTCGCTTGGTCGAAATGACAGTACTTTGGGGAATTATTCGTCGCTTGGTCGAAATGACAGTACGTGCGGGAACCGTAAAACTAAAAAATGTGTAAAAAGGTTTCGTTGCAGAGAAGAAAGACGCTCAAAAGGCACAGGTAGATCGCAAAGCCGTCGAGAGAGCGGCGCGAAAACACTTTCGTCATGAGTTTTATTCCCGCAAGCCCCGACAGGAAAGCCGAGAAGAACCCGACGAGCAGCGGCAAAACTCCCATTCCGAGCGCCGATTTGTTCGTTATGAGTTCGACGGCGGCGGAACCTATTATTATGGGTATCGAAATAAGGAACGAAAAGCGCGTCGAGTTTTCGCCGCTGTTGCCGAGAAGTTTTGCCGTGGCGATAGTCGAACCGCTTCGCGAGATACCCGGGAGCGCCGCTACGCCCTGCGCGAAACCTATCATCGCCGCGTCGAAGTACGAGATCTCGGGTTTTACGAGTTTTTTGCGCTCGAAACCCGAAACGACGAGAAGTATCGCCGTAACGAGAAAACAGTAGATAAGATACTCGCCCGAGAACGCCGAACGGAAAAATTTTCGGAACGCGAACACGACCAAAACGCTCGGAACGGTCGCGATGACGATGAGCCGCATTTCTTTTCCGAGCGGTCGGCGCACGACGGCAAAGACCTGCTTGCGCATAACTATGATCACGGCGAGCAGGGTCGACAGGTGTATTATAAGTTCGAAAGCCATCGGGACGGAATTGAGTCCCAACAGCTTTCCTGCGATTATCGTGTGTCCCGACGACGATACGGGCAGAAACTCCGTGAGTCCCTGCACGAGTCCGAGTATAAATGCTTCCAAAACGCTCATATCTTATAGATATTACGCGCAAGGGAAGAATATGAGAGATTTCTCGACTGCGCTTCGCTACGCTCGAAATGACAAACAGCCTAAGGCTGTTCGAGATATTCGTCGTAGGTCATGTCGCGGTCGAATATTTTCGTGTTGTCTATCTCTATTATCCTGTTCGCGACGGTCGAAATTATTTCTTCGTCGTGCGTTATGAACAACATTCCGCCGCGGAAGTTCGTCATGCCCTTGTTCAGCGCCGTTATGCTCTCGAGATCGAGATGGTTAGTCGGCTCGTCGAAGATAAGGAAGTTCGCGCCCGCGAGCATCATTTTGGCGAGCATACAACGCACTTTTTCGCCGCCCGAGAGAACGCTCGCCTTTTTCAGCGCCTCCTGCCCCGAGAACAGCATGCGACCGAGCCAACCGCGCAGATATTCTTCGTAGTGATCTTTCGAATACTGACTTAGCCACTCGACGAGAGTTAGGTCCACGCCGTCGAAATAGTTGTCGTAGTTCTGCGGCATGTATGCGGGGATTATCGTCTGCCCCCACTTCACGTAGCCGCCGTCGGGCTTTTCAAGCCCCATTATGCAGTCGAACAGCATAGAAGTCGTCTGACTTTTCGAGCACAGAAAACCTATTTTCTCGTCGCGTTTCAGCTTGAACGAAATATTTTCGAAATAGCCCTTTTTCGTCAGGTTCTCGACTTCCAAAATTTCGTTGCCTATCTCGCGCTCGAACTTGAAGTCGATGAACGGATAGCGGCGCGACGACGGTTTTATATCGTCGAGCTGAATTTTTTCGAGTTCGCGCTTGCGGCTCGTCGCCTGCTTGGACTTGGACGCGTTCGCCGAAAAGCGTTGGATCAAGTCTTGAAGTTCCTTTGCGCGCTGTTCCTTTTTCTTGTTCTGCT
>DBEXQE010000196.1:0-2743 GCA_048167245.1 Christensenellales bacterium
AATATTAGCATGTGTTATTATTTTTAATTTCTGTCCCGCTTCCAAAGGCGGCTTGTCTATCGTATGCTCTATCAGAACGCGGCGCTCGGTAATGTCTTCGCGTTTGAGCGGTTTCGCGTTTACGACCATCGTATAAAAATATACGCCGTCTTTCATCGAAATATTATCGTCGTATTCGAGAAACGTAACGAACGTTTCGTCTTTAAGCCCCGTATCCATGTCTTTCAGCATGCGGTCGTATTTTATCGTGAGCCTGAACTTTATCGAGAAAAAAAACATCGTGTAGCACACGAAAAGAATAGTCGCGACTATGGCGAAAGCCGTCATCCAACCCTGCGTCGAGCGGTCGCGGAAAACGTTTACGCGGTAGATATTCACGCCGATGAGCGTACCCATAACGGCGAGATAGACTCCGAGTATAATAAACCACGATATAAGCAACAGCTTTTTCGTTCTTTTTGCGCCCGCCTTTTCTTCGGGCGAAAACATTTCGACAATTTCACTCATACTACGATTATAACACAACGTAAAGCGTTTTGCAAGCGCGGCGAGAAGTTTTTCAATCGCTTTCGGATATATTTTCGCAAACCTTTTGCGGAATATACGAAAGTTCCCGCGGCTCGATATGAACGCCCGCCGCTTTTTTAAGTTTTTTAGCCGCAGTTTTCAGGGCTTTTTCGGTCGCGGGAGCGCCGACAAGCAAACTTTCGAACTCGGGTATGCGGCCGACCAGCTTTTCACGCATTATTTTTTCGATCTCCGTGCCTTGCGGAGAAAATTTCTCCCGAGAGTAGTACGACGGAATTTCTTTCGCGCTTAAACACCCGCTGTTTTTGACTTTCCCGAATTTGACTTCCGTTCGGCAAGCAATGTTTTCCGCCGAGAAACCGAGCGCTATGCCGCACTTGCCGCCCAACGGCACGAAACCGCCAGAGTCTGCATCGAAAACTCCGATATCGTCCGTCGCGATCGCTATGCGGGAGTAAGCCGTTTCGCCCGCTTCGAGCGATACTCGCGTAAATCCCGCAAGTCGCTTTCTTACTCCGTAGACCGATTTGTCGTCGGACTCGACGAACGCGAACACGACCGTTTCGCCCTTTCTTTCCGAAACGTTTTTTACCGTGAGATCGACGGAAATTTCGCTCCCGTTCACGCTCGCTTTCGGCTTTGTTATTTCGAACCGAGAGTAACTCAGTCCGTGTCCGAACGCAAACAATACGGGTACTCCGAACGACGAAAAGTAACGGTAACCGTTAAACACCGATTCGTAGCAAAACATGCCGCGCCGCTTCGACGGAGCCGACAGCTCGCACGGATAATCGCTTTTGCTTTTCGCCCAGGTTACGGGCAGTTTGCCGCAAGGATCGAGCTCGCCCGTCAGAACATCTTTCAACGCGCGCAAAGTGGCGGGAAATTCGGCGGGAACGAACAGTACCGCGCCCGCGTTTTGCAAGCCTTTAAGCTCGACGGGGTGCGGCGCGAACACAACGCAAACGCTATCCCCGTTTATTTTTCCGCCGCCGAGCAGTTTTTCGGTTTCCCTGTCGAAAGATCTTCCGTCCCACGCGGCGAGAATAATATTTGTCCCGCCCGCGGTCAGCTCTTTAACAACCGTCCCGCCTACAATAGCCGCGAACTTTTCGGCGCGCTCGCTCTCTCCGCAAACGTAGATCTTCCCGTTGCCGCTCAGCGGCAGAACGCCGTCGTTTTTGAGCAGAACGATACTCTTTTCGGCAAGTTTCTTTTCGGTGTCGTAAGTCTTTATCCGCGCCGCGCTCGCGCTCTTTTTGTCTTCGTAGTACTTTGCGATAAACGAGATGAGCCGCGTAAGTTCCGCGTCGAGTTTGCTCTCTGACAGCGTCCCGTTTTCTATCGCCCGCTTGATCGTAGCGCGCTCCGACTTGGGCAGTCCGAAAGATACCGCCGCGCCCGCGTCGACTGCGGCTACGGCAGAACGGACAGCCGCGCCGAAAGTTACTACGGGAGCGTCGGGCGGCAGAATTTTCTTGATAAAACTTACGAGTTTTTTGTTCTCGGAGCAAAGCGTCCCGCCGAGCGCGCCGCACGGCATAAACGCGCCGCCGAGCTTTTTCCCGAGCTTTTCCAGCGGGAACGCATATATCTCGCTAAAAGCCCGCGGGTCGTAATAGCGGTTTTCATAGTCGCTCCCGCCGCTTATGACTCCCGTGCCGAACACGCGCCCGCCCGCGCCGCCGATATAGCTTTCGGCAAGTTTTTTTACGGCGACGGGATCTTCGGACAGCATATTTTCTGCGCCCGCGTCCATCGGCGAACGGATAACGCCCAGATCGACCGTGCCGCTTACGGCTCTGCCGCTCTTTGCCGCGGAATACGCCGAATCCTTACCCATATTATACAGAATTTCGCCGTCGAACGTACAGCCCGCCGCAAAAAATCCCGCGCGCTTAAAATAATTCTCCGCGCCGAAATCGACCGAAAATATCCGCTTCTTCGCGTTCGGCTCCGTTATAAACGAAAGCCCGCCGCAGCAAAGCGACAGCTTTTCATTCAGGTCAAGACCCTTTATTACGTTTTTTATGCGCTGTAATTCCATAAAGTATACCTTTATTTGTCCGTAAGCCATCGCCACGAGCCGTATGCGAGTATTTCGAGCGAAGTGAGCGATACAACCACTGTTTGTCATTTCGACCGAAGTGAGCGATAGCGAACGAAGCGGAGAAATCTCTCAGAAATTTATGTTTTATATGGATAAAATACTTAT
>DBEXQE010000197.1:0-1698 GCA_048167245.1 Christensenellales bacterium
AAAAAAGTATAATAAAAGCGTTCGGTAAAATTATACCGAGAAAAAGGAGTTATAAAAATTTATGTCGTACGTAAAAGAAGTGCTTGACTCGGTAGTAAAGAAAAATCCGAGCGAAGCCGAGTTCCACCAAGCAGTTACCGAAGTTCTTACTTCGCTCGAACTTGCGATAGACGCAAACCCCGAATACCGCAAAAACGCGATACTCGAACGCCTTGTAGAACCCGACAGACAGATCATGTTTCGCGTTCCCTGGATCGACGATAAGGGCGTTCCGCACGTAAACCGCGGTTTCCGCGTTCAGTTCAACAACGCGATCGGACCGTACAAAGGCGGACTCAGACTTCATCCGTCGGTAAACCTGGGGATCATCAAGTTTTTGGGCTTCGAGCAGATATTCAAGAACTCGCTGACGGGCTTGCCTATCGGCGGCGGCAAGGGCGGCTCGGACTTCGACCCCAAAGGCAAATCCGACAGAGAAGTTTTCGAATTCTGCCGCAGCTTCATGACCGAGCTTTGTAAGTACATAGGCGCGGACGTAGACGTTCCCGCAGGCGATATCGGAACGGGCGCGCGCGAGATCGGTTATATGTACGGCACTTATAAGCGCGCTACGGGACTTTACGAAGGCGTGCTCACCGGAAAAGGTCTCTCCTATGGCGGAAGTCTTGCGAGAAAGGAAGCGACGGGTTACGGTCTTGTATACCTGACCGAAGAAATGCTCAAAGAAAAGGGAATGTCGTTCAAGGGCAAGAAAGTAGTTATTTCCGGCTCGGGCAACGTTGCTATATATGCGGCTGAGAAAGCTACGCAGTTCGGCGCGAAAGTCGTTTGTATGTCCGACTCGACGGGTTGGATCTACGACGAACAGGGCGTAGACCTTGCGGCAGTCAAGGAGATAAAAGAAGTAAAACGCGGCAGGCTTGCGGAATACAAGAACTACCGTCCGAAGTCCGAATACAGCACGAGCGGAAAAGTTTGGAGCGTTCCCTGCGATATCGCTCTCCCCTGCGCTACGCAGAACGAGATCAACGAAGACGACGCAAAGACGCTTATCAAGAATAAGGTAATAGCGGTCGGCGAAGGCGCGAATATGCCGTCCACGATCGAAGCCATGAATCAGTTCGTCGGCAACAAGATACTGTTCGCTCCCGCAAAGGCGGCAAACGCGGGCGGCGTCGCTACGAGCGCGCTCGAAATGTCGCAGAACAGTCAGCGCCTTAGCTGGACTTTCGAAGAAGTCGACGCGAAATTGCATCAGATAATGATAAATATCTACAAGCAAATGGCGGCGGCTGCCGAAAAGTACGGCAAGAAAGACAACTTTATCGTCGGCGCGAATATCGCGGGCTTCGAAAAGGTTGCGGATGCTATGCTTGCGCAAGGCATACAGTAAAATTTTCGGCGGGAAATACGGGCGCATATACGGGCTACGTGCGTCAAAATCGGCTCGGTCATTTATGCGAAATAAACTCCCGTCGCCGACTTGCCGCCTGTTGCCCGTCTCTACACCCGTCTTTCCCGCCTTTTATTTTGTATGATAAAAAAGCCTTTTCACTCCGAAAAGGCTTTTATTGCAAAAAAGGATATCGAAGTCGTAAGACTTTTTTCTGCGGTAAATTTCGGAGCGATTTCTCCGCTTCGTTCGCTGTCGCTCACTTCGGTCGAAATGACAGAGTTGGATATTGTATCGCTCGCTTC
>DBEXQE010000198.1:0-8039 GCA_048167245.1 Christensenellales bacterium
CTCCTTAAAATCCGCGTAGGAGTTATCAAATAATCCAACGGAATATCGTGAATTTCACTCTCAATAGAATCCGTTTCCTGTTCGTCGAAAGCGACTCCGACCGACACCGTTTTATGCGACGACAAAAACCTGTCGTAATAACCGCCGCCGTAACCGAGTCTGTACAGATCTTTATCGAACGCAAGCATCGGAACGACCGCGATCTCGACCGCGCCGTCGTAAAAACCGTCCGAATACGACGAAAGCGGAAGATTGCCGAGCTTGTCCGCGATCAAAGGCTCGACGTTTACAAGTCGCTTCAATCTCATATCGCCGTCCGTATACGGAGCGTAAAGCTCGGATCCGTCGCTATTTATATAATACGATATAATTCGCTCCGTGTCAACTTCACTGCCCATAGCTACGTAACAAAATATTTTTTTCGCCGCGATTTCCCGCGAAAATTTTATAACTTTTTCGCATATTTTAAGAGATTTTTCATTTTTATCGGCTACGGCGGAGCGAATTTCCGACATTCTTTTTCTAAGCGTTTTTTTATCCAATATAATTCCTTTTTATCCGTCCTTTGAACGAAGTAAGTACTTCGTACACTATCGTGCCGTAAGAAGAAGCAAGCATTTCGCCGCTTATTCCGCCGCCGAGCAAGTAAACTCTGTCGTCGCCTTTAAGCGAAACGTTCGTAACGTCCGCAAGCGTTATGTCCATACATATCTGCCCGACTACGGGACAAAGTTTTCCGTTTATTCCGACAAACCGCTCCTTGCCGCTTATTCGCCTGTACCCGTCGGCATAACCCGCGCGGATAGCCGCAATTCGCATATCGCGCGGCGCAACGTAATCTCCGTAACTTATATGTTCGCCTTTTTTCACTTCCGCGACCTGTAATATATTCGTATGCACGCTCATTACGGGTTCGGTAATCGGACTGTATCCGTACATGGCTATCCCGCACCGCACCATATCCAAATGAAACTTGCCGCTCAGATCCAAACAGCTGCTCGCACAGCAATGACGCTCTATCCCGAGTTTAGCGTACTTTGCGGTCGCCGCGTCGAACAACGCAAACTGATCTTCGCACGCGGACCAGTCGTCGCCTTTATAAAAATGCGTAAAAATGCTTTTTACCGCAATGCCGCGTCGCATAAGTTCGGATATAAACGGATCGAGCCCGTTTACGCTTACCCCGAGCCTGTTCATTCCTGTATTCAGCTTAACGTTGACCCGAGAAAACCTGTTTTTGACGAAATCTATCTCGGAAATGTTGCAAACGGTGGGTATTATGTCAGACGTAATACCGAAATTGCTCGGAAAATCTTTGAAAATATCGGCATCGCAACAGCCCAGAACGTTTATAGGTTTCGTTACCCCGCTTTCGAAAAGCGTATATGCTTCTTCCAGAGTAGCAACGGCAAACTCGTCCGCTTTTTCGTTCAAAGCTCTGCCGACTTCCGCAATACCGTGTCCGTAAGCGTCGGCTTTAACGACGGCGCAAAATTTCGTCTTTACAACGTTTTTCACGACGTCTACGTTACGTATGAGCTTCGATAAATCAACGTCGGCTTCGAGCAGACCAATTCACCTACCTGTCGTTTCGCTAAATCACGCCGTTATCCAATAGTTTGTTCCCGTTATCTTTAAGTATTTTAAGCGCAAGCTCTTCGTCCGAAACTTTGAACAATATGATCGCTTTTTTCGTAGCGGTGTGAGCGAATGAATACAGATATTCGATATTTATGTTTTCCGCACCCAAAAGCGTCAGAATATCGCACATTCCGCCCGGTTCGTCGACAACTTCAACGCCTATAAGTTTGGTCGTAGTAACCGTAAATCCCGCTTCTTTCAGTACTTTTTGCGCCTTTGCGTTATCGCGCGCAATGCAACGCAGTATTCCGAAATCTTTCGTGTCGGCAATAGACAAGGTTATAAGATCGATCGCATTTTCCTTTAAGGTCTTGGCAAGTTCCATAATGCGGCCTTGTCTGTTCTCCATAAACACAGCCATCTGTTCAACCATTTTATTACCCTCCATTTATATATGATCAAAGTGCAATATTGTTTACTTGTTTTTCCGATTATCTATGACGCGAACGGCTTTACCTTCGCTTCTCGGTATCGAATTCGCTTCGACAAGGCGGACTTTAACGCTGAGTCCGAGTACGGAATAAAGTCTTTTGGTTATATCGTCTATTATGGACTCCACGTTTGCCACTACGTCGCTGAGCATATTCTGAGCGAGCTCGACTTTGACTTCCATCGTGTCCGTATTGTTTTCTCTGCCTACTATTATCTGATAAGTCGGCGACAAATATCCCATTTGCATAAGTACCGTTTCGATCTGCGACGGGAACACGTTTATACCGCGGACTATGAGCATATCGTCCTTTCTGCCCGTGATTTTTCCCATTCTCGCATGCGTTCTGCCGCACGCGCAAACCGATCTGTCGATAGTGCACAGATCTTTCGTTCTGTATCTGAGCAACGGCAACGCTTGCTTTGTAAGAGTGGTAAACACAAGCTCTCCCGTTTCGCCGTCGGGAAGCGGCTCGAAACACTCGCCGAGAATTTCGGGATAGAAATGATCTTCCCACACGTGCAGACCGTCATGCCTGTCGCACTCTATCGACACGCCGGGTCCTATTATTTCGCTCAATCCGTAAATATCGAACGCTTTTAAGTTCAGACCCTGTTCTATCTTCGAGCGCAATTCTTCCGTCCAAGGTTCCGCGCCGAACACGCCGCTTTTCAGTTTAAAATCCTTTATATCGTAACCGTACTGTTTTATGCTCTCGCCGATATATGCGGCATACGACGGCGTACAGCAAAGCGTAGTTGCTTCGAAATCTTTGAGCATCATGACCTGTCGCGCCGTGTTACCGCTGCTTACGGGAATAACTCTCGCGCCTATTTTCTCAGCTCCGCAATGCGCTCCGAAACCGCCCGTAAAAAGACCGTACCCGTACGCCACATGGACCGTCGAGTCGGGAGTTACGCCCGCGCAGGTAAGACTTCTCGCCATAACTTCCGCCCACACTTCGAGATCGTCGCGAGTATACCCTACGACAGTCATCTTGCCCGTCGTGCCGCTCGACGCATGCACGCGGACGACGTCGCGCTTATCGACGGCAAACAGTCCGAAAGGATAATTATCGCGCAAATCGGTCTTTTCGGTAAACGGCAATTTGACGATATCGTCTATCGACTTGATATCCGACGGTTTTAACTTCATAGCGTCCATTTTGTTTTTATAAAACGGCACTCTCTCGTAAACGTATTTAACGAGCGCGCTGAGCCTTTCGCTCTGCAACTCTCTCAGTTCGCTACGCTTCATACATTCGATTTCTTTATTGAAATACATTGTTTTCTCCCTTGTAACTATGTACTATGTCTGATATAACACGGATTTTAAGCGTCAAAACCCGCGTCAAACGCTTTTAAGTTAACTTCCAGGAACTTTGCGGGAACGCTCATCTCCAACGCTTTTTTCAATATTTCGCGGTCGATCCCAACCACTTTCGCAAAATAACCTATCATAACGGTGTTCAGAGCTTTTTCGTTTCCGCACGCTTTCGCTATGCCGAGCGCATCTATTCCGTAAAATTCGAAATCGCCCTTTTTCAACGTGTCGGATATATTCTCGGGATATTCGGCAGCTCCGATTATAACGGGCAACGGCATTATTTTCTGCGTGTTCATAAGCACTTTGCCGCCCTTTTTAACGTTATAAGACCATCTCAACGCTTCGAGTTCTTCGAACGCGAGCAACACGTCGCTATCGCCGTCCGCAATGACCGGCGAATGTACTTTCTCTCCGAATTTAACGTACGTTACGACGCTTCCGCCGCGCTGAGCCATTCCGTGGACTTCGCTCAGTTTGCAATCGTATCCCATAAGCCCCGCATAGTTTCCGAGAACACGCGACGCCAAAAGCGTACCCTGTCCGCCTACTCCCGCAATAAGTATATTCATGTTCAGTTCTCCTTTTCCTTGCATATAGCGTCGAATTTGCAAACCTGTACGCACACGCCGCACCCTACGCACAATGCGGGGTCTATAAACGGACCGTCCTTTTTATTGACGATCGCGGGGCAACCGAGTTTAACGCACGCTTTGCAGTTCTTGCATTTTTCGCTTATAAAATATTTCGGTTTTTTGGTCTTCGTTATAAGCGCGCACGGCTCTTTCGCCACGATCAGCGAAACGCCGTCTTTCGCCATCTGCTCTTTTATGACCTGCTCGACGGCTTTCAGATCCATCGTGTTTACGGTAACTACGTTTTGAACTCCGCACGCCCGTGCAAGAACTTCGTAATCGAGCTTATACGTAGGCTCGTCGTAGATCGTTCTTCCCGTTCCCGGGTGCGGTTGATGTCCCGTCATACCCGTCGTAGAGTTGTCCACTATGAGAATTTTCGTGTTCAGATTGTTATACACGGCGTCTATCATTCCCGTTATACCGCTGTGAACGAACGTGGAATCTCCGATAACGGCAAGCGTTTTCTTCGCAAACTCTCTGCCCTGCGCCTTTTCGGCGCCTATCGCCATACCTATGCTCGCACCCATGCAGACGACCGTATCGACGGCGTTGAGCGGAGCAAGCGCACCGAGCGTATAGCAACCTATGTCTCCCATAACATTGAGTTTCAGTTTGGAAATCACGGAAAAGACGCTCCTGTGCGGACAACCCGGACAAAGTACGGGCGGACGCACGACGGCTTGAACGGGCACGGGCGCATTTTCGCCGAGAACCGCTTTTTTGATCTTCGAAACCGACAGCTCGTCTATATTCGGGATCAGGCTTTTCCCTTCTACGGCTCTTCCTTCGGCGCGCAACAGTCTTTCGATAAAACCGTCGAGTTCTTCTATTACGATAAGCCGCTTTACGTTTTTCGCAAATTCTTTGATCGCGTCTATCGGCAACGGATAAACCGTTCCGACCTTATAAACGGAATAATCGGGCAACGCTTCTTTCACGTATTGATAAACTCCGCCCGAGCAGACGACGCCGACTTCCCTGTCGTTATATTCGGCAAAGTTTATCGGCATCGAGTTCGCGTCGCGCCCGAAAGCGTTCATTCTGTCTTCCACGTCGAACCGCCGCTTCTTCGCATTTCCTGGCATCATCACGTACTTTCCTATGTTCTTTACGTAAGGCTTTACGGGAACTTCTTTTCTGTCGCATTCGGTTATGTAGCTTTGCGAGTGCGCCACGCGCGTGGTCATGCGTATAAAGATCGGCGTGTCGTATTTCTCGCTGAGTTCGAACGCAAGCGCCGTAAAATCTTTCGCTTCCTGCGAATCGCTCGGTTCCAGCATCGGTATTTTGGCGCTCATGGCGTAATAGCGCGAATCCTGCTCGTTCTGTGAACTGTGAACGCCCGGATCGTCGGCGACCGCTATCACAAGCCCGCCGTTAACGCCCGTATAGCTTACCGTAAACAGCGGGTCCGCGGCAACGTTAAGCCCGACGTGCTTCATGGCGACTATTGCGCGAGCGCCCGCCACCGACGCGCCTATGCCGACTTCCAACGCGACTTTTTCGTTCGGCGACCACTCGGCGTTTACTTCCTTATATTTCGCTATAAACTCCGTGATCTCGGTACTCGGCGTACCCGGATATGCGCTCGAAACGGTTACTCCCGCTTCGTATGCGCCCCGCGCCACCGCATAATTTCCTATTGCAAGTTTCTTCATTTAATATCTCCCGTTTTTATTTTAACCGTTTTGTTTGTTTCTCAGGTCTTTGACCCGACGGGCTTTCCCTTCGAAACGCTGTAAACTCATCGGCTCGACGAGTTTGACTTTCACGTCTATCTGTAACACTTCCCTGAACTTCTTATGTATTTTATCTCTGAGTTTTTCGAGCGACCCGTAATCGAGTAACAGTCTTTCGTCGTTTATCTCTATCCGCACTTCGAGAGTATCCATATACCCGACTCTATCGACTATGATCTCGAACGAATTCCCGACTTCGTCCATATCCATAAGCACGGATTCGATCTGCGACGGGAACACGTTCACTCCGCGGATTATAAGCATATCGTCGGTACGCCCGACTATCTTATCCATGCGCGCCATGGTCCTGCCGCAAGCGCAAGGCTCTTTCGTGATCCTCGTTATGTCTTTCGTCCTGTACCTGAGAACGGGCAGACCTTCTTTCGTAAGAGTCGTTATAACGAGTTCGCCGTATTCGTTTTCGCCCACGGGCTTGAACGTTTCCTTATCGAGAACTTCGGCGTAAAAATGATCTTCCGCTATGTGCATACCGTCGTTTAAGTAACATTCGCCCGCAACTCCGGGTCCCATAACTTCGGTCAGACCGTAATTGTCGTTCGTCTTAATCCCGAATATTTTCCGAAGCTGTTCGTGCGTTTCTTTCGTCGACGCTTCCGCTCCGAAAAAGCCAAGGCGCAAACACAGATCGGACGGCTTCAAGCCCATTTTCAGCATCGTTTCGCCCATATAAAGTCCGTACGACGGCGTAGCGATAAGCGCGGTAACCTTTAAGTCTTTCATGAGCATTATCTGCCGTTCCGTGTTTCCGCTCGAAATCGGGACGACCGTCGCGCCCACTTTTTCCCAGCCCATATGTAAACCGAGCGCGCCCGTAAACAGTCCGTAACCGAAAGCGTTCTGAACTATATCGCTTTTTCTTCCGCCGCTCGAAACTATAAAACGCGCCACCACGTCCGACCAGATATCGAGATCCTTGCGCGTATAACCGACTACTACGGGCTTACCGGTAGTACCGCTCGACGCGTGGATCCTGACTATATCGTCCATAGGCACGGCAAACAGCGAATACGGATAATTGCTTCTGAAATCGTCTTTCGTCGTAAAAGGAACGTTCTCGTAATCTTTGAACGTTTTTATATGCGACGGCTTTAAGCCTATTTCGTCGAATTTTTTCTTATAAAACGGAACGTTTTCGTACGCGTAAGCTACGATACGTTTGAGCCTTTCGAGTTGCAACGCTTCTATCTCTTTTCGGCTCATCGTTTCGATTTCTTTCTGAAAAAACATTTCTCCCGTGTCCATTCGTTCAATTATCCCTGTGAGTTATTTTCAATTTGGCAAACTGAATAGCAAGTTGCGCTTTCGCCATTTTATATTCTTCCAAACTCTTTGCTTTACGTTTTCGTTCGTCGAGTTCGTCTATTTCTTCGCTTACTGTATTGATATCCACTTCGTGCGGCCAAACGGCGGAATCGGTCAATACGGTAACGACTTCGCGCGATACTTCCACAAATCCCGTCGTATTCGCGGCTTCCATCCACTTACCGTTTTGGAGTATCCGCATAACGCCGCTTTGCAAAGTCGTTACGAGCGGCAAAGTGTGGTACAGTATGCCTATCTCGCCCGAATGCGTGTTGATCACGAGCGATTCTACTTCGCCTTTGAAAAAAATCCGCTCGGGCGTATAAATTTCGAGATTGAAAACTTTTGCCACTTAAAACTCCTTGGCTTTACCCCTTGGCTTTTGCCTTTACTTCGTCCAGATCGCCGACCATAAAGAAAGCCGATTCGGGATACGCGTCGGCGGCACCCGACAAAATTTCCTTAAAGCACTCGACTGTCGTTTTCTTGTCCACGTATCTGCCTTCCATACCCGTATAAACCGAAGCGACGAACATAGGCTGAGAAAAGAATCTCTGCATCTTTCTCGCGCGGTAAACTATGTTTTTGTCTTCTTCCGACAGCTCGTCCATTCCGAGTATGGCGATTATGTCTTGCAATTCCCTGTAACGTTGCAACGACTCCTGGACTTTGCGAGCGACGGCGTAATGCTCTTTGCCTACGATCTTAGGTTCGAGGATCCTGCTCGTCGACTCCAACGGATTGACGGCGGGATAGATACCCTGCTCGACGACTTTTCTCGACAAAACGGTAGTCGCGTCCAAATGCGAGAATATAGCCGCGGGCGCGGGATCCGTCAGATCGTCGGCGGGAACGTATACCGCCTGAATGGACGTTATGGAGCCGTGTTTGGTCGTGGCTATGCGGTCTTACAACGCGCCCAATTCGGTCGCGCGCGGAGGTTGT
>DBEXQE010000199.1:0-10053 GCA_048167245.1 Christensenellales bacterium
AGTCCTTGTAAACAATCACAGCGGCGTTCTGACGCGCGTTTCAGGCTTGTTCGCGCGGCGCGGCTACAACATAGATTCGCTCGCGGTCTGCAACACCGAAGACGAGAACTATTCGCGCATGACGATAGTTTCGCAGGGCGACGACATGACGATCAAACAAGTGATCAAGCAACTCGACAAATTGGTCGACGTTATCAAAATAAACGAACTCGACGCGGACGGCGCCGTTTCGCGCGAACTTGCGCTCATCAAGGTGAAAGTTTCGCCGAAAGAAAGACCCGAGATCGAAACGACCTGCCGCGTTTACAAGGCGAAGATAATCGACCTTTCGCCCGAGTCGGTAGTTGTAGAACTGACCGGCGACCCCGGGAAAATCGACGGCTTTTTGAAGATAGTAAAGCCCTACGGCATCATCGAAATGGTGCGCACGGGTCTGAACGCGTTGGAGCGCGGCGAAAACAGCATCAACGACCTGACCGACTACAACGACACTATCTGATCGGATCTACAGCTTTTCAAACGCATAAATAGCCGTCTTTAACGATAAAGGCGGCTTTCTTAATTGACAAAAACGGCGTATGATTGTATAATTAAAGAGAAATATTTTCAGTTATTTTCCAAGGAGAAGAATTATGTCGAAAGAACTGTCTGCAAACATCGAAAAGGCGCCTCAGCGCGCGCTTTACAAGGCGCTCGGACTCACGAGCGACGAGATTTCCAAGCCGCTTATAGCCATAATAAGCGCCAAGAGCGAAATCGTGCCGGGACACGTTCATCTCGACAGGATCACCGACGCCGTAAAAGCCGGCATATACGCCGCGGGCGGAACGCCGTTCGTAGTGCCGTCGATCGGAATATGCGACGGTCTGGCTATGGGGCATTTGGGAATGAAGTACTCCCTGCCGTCGCGCGAACTTATCGCCGACAGCGTGGAAAGCATGTTGCTCGGTCATGCGTTCGACGGCGCCGTTCTCGTTCCGAACTGCGACAAGATAGTCCCCGGTATGATAATGGGCGCGGTACGTGCAAATCTGCCGACCGTCATGGTTTCGGGCGGACCCATGCAAAGCGGCTACTACAAAGGCAAGAAAGTCAGCTTCTCGTCCGTTTACGAAGGCATAGGCGCGGTCAAGTCCGGCAACATGAATTTGAACGAACTTTCCGATCTCGAATCGTGCGCATGCCCCGGTTGCGGCTCGTGTTGCGGAATGTACACGGCGAACAGCCTGAACTGCGTTTCCGAAGCGCTCGGCATAGCTCTGCCCGGCAACGGAACGATAACAGCAGTTTCCGCCGAAAGAGAACGCCTTGCAAAGCGCGCCGGTACGGCTATAATGAAACTCGTTTCGAACGACATCACGCCCAAGATGATACTTACCAAAACGGCGTTTATGAACGCTCTCGCCGTCGACATGGCGATAGGCGCGTCGTCGAACACCGTGCTTCACCTGTTGGCGATCGCCGACGAGTGCGGAGTTAAACTCGATCTCGATATCATTCAGCAGATCTCGGACAAAACGCCGAACCTGTGCAAACTCTCGCCCGCTTCGTGCTACGACATGGAAGACTTGGGTCATGCGGGCGGCATAATGGCGATACTCAACGAACTCGACAAGAAAGGCGTTATCGACGGCTCGGCGCTTACCGCGACGAACAAGCCACTCTCGAAGTCGTTCTCGGGCGTGGAGATTGCCGATACGAACATAATCCACACGGTCGACGAGCCGCTCTCGCCCGTCGGCGGGATCTGCGTGCTTCGCGGCAATTTCTGCGAAGACGGCGCGATAGTAAAGCGTAGCGCAGTCGATACGCAGGCTCTCACGTTCTCGGGCAAAGCGAAAGTATTCGACTGCGAAGAAGACGCGGTAAACGCGATCATGGGCGGCAATATCAAAAAGGGCGACGTAGTCGTTATACGCTATGAAGGTCCCGTGGGCGGTCCGGGCATGCGCGAAATGCTGTCCCCCACTTCGGCTCTTTCGGGAATGGGACTCGATAAGGACGTAGCTCTCATAACCGACGGAAGATTTTCGGGAGCTACTCGCGGACTCGCCATCGGACACGTTTGCCCCGAAGCCGCGGTAGGCGGAAAAATAGCGCTCATAAAGAACGGCGACAAAATAGACATAGATATCCCGAAAGGCAAAATGAATCTCGATATCAACGCGAAAGAAATGCAAGCCCGCGCTAAAAAGTGGAAGCCCAAAGACAGCAATCCCACGGGCTGGCTGCTCAGATACGCAAATCTCGTTACGAGCGCGAATAAGGGAGCGACGTTAAAGAAAAAGTTTTAAGTCGGCGGCGTATCCGGGCGCATATACGTGCTACGTTCGGTGCGTCGGCTCAATCGAGTATGTCAAAATACACTCATTCGCCGCCACACCGACTGTTGCCCGTCTCTACACCCGTCTCCACCGCCTTATATTTATTATTTGTTATAAAAGGAAAAAAATATTTATGGGAATGACAATGTCTCAGAAGATCCTTGCCGCAAAGTCGGGCAACAAAAGCGTTAAAGCGGGTCAGCTTATAACGGCTTCGCTCGATATGGTACTCGGCAACGATATAACTTCGCCCGTAGCGATAAAGGAATTTGCGAAAGCGGGCAAGAAAAAGGTTTTCGACAAGGACAAGATCTGCCTTGTCATGGACCACTTTACGCCGAATAAGGATATAAAGTCGGCTCAGCAATGCAAATGTTGCCGCACTTTCGCGGGCGAAAATAACTTAACTAACTTTTTCGACGTCGGAGATATGGGAATTGAACACGCCCTGCTCCCCGAAAAAGGACTCGTTACGGCGGGAGATCTCGTTATAGGCGCGGACTCGCACACCTGCACGTACGGCGCGCTCGGCGCGTTCTCCACGGGCGTAGGCTCCACGGATATGGCGTACGGCATGGCGGAAGGCAAAGCCTGGTTCAAAGTTCCGTCCGCGATTAAAGTAGTTCTCAAAAACAAACCCGCAAAGCACATTATGGGCAAGGACGTGATACTTCACCTTATCGGACTTATCGGGGTCGACGGCGCGCTCTACAAGTCGCTTGAATTCTGCGGCGACGGCGTTAAGCACTTAAATATCGACGACAGGTTCACTATCTGTAATATGGCTATCGAAGCGGGCGCGAAAAACGGGATCTTCCCCGTGGACGAAGTCGCTCTCGACTACATAAATGAACATTCGAAAAAGCCGTACACGGTTTACGAAGCCGACGCCGACGCGGAATACGAACGCGTAGTCGAGATAGACCTGTCGACGCTCAAAAGCACGGTATCGTTCCCCCACCTGCCGTCGAACACGAAAACGATCGACGAAGTCGGCGGCATAAAGATCGATCAGGTCGTTATAGGTTCCTGCACGAACGGACATATTTCCGATCTGCGCGCGGCGGCGGAAGTTTTCAAAGGCAGAAAAGTCGCAAAGGGCGTTCGCGCCATTGTGATCCCCGCGACTAACGCGATTTACCTGCAAGCGATGAAAGAAGGTCTGCTCGAAATATTCATAAACGCGGGAGCCGTCGTTTCGACGCCGACCTGCGGACCGTGCCTCGGCGGGCATATGGGTATTTTGGCTGAAAACGAGCGTTGCGTGGCTACGACGAACCGCAACTTTTTGGGGCGCATGGGTCATATCACGAGCGAGATCTATCTCGCGTCGCCGTACGTGGCGGCTTGTTCTGCGGTACTCGGCAAAATAGGCGCTTTTTGAGATACATTCATCGCGGCTGTATCTCAAAATACTTATACTTAAAGGAGAACTTACAAGCAATGTTTCTGAAAGGTTGCGCGCATAAATACGGCGACAATATCGACACGGACGTTATAATTCCCGCAAGATACTTAAACACGACGAGCGAAGAAGAACTCGCCGCTCACTGCATGGAAGATATCGACGCCGAGTTCGTGAAGAAAGTCAAAAAAGGCGATATAATAACGGGCGGAGAAAATTTCGGTTGCGGTTCGAGCCGCGAACACGCCCCGCTCGCCATAAAAGCAAGCGGCATATCCTGCGTTATCGCCGCGTCGTTCGCAAGGATCTT
Source organism: Christensenellales bacterium (assembly GCA_048167245.1). Lineage (GTDB taxonomy): Bacteria > Bacillota > Clostridia > Christensenellales > Pumilibacteraceae > RACS-047. The sequence continues at coordinate 4,040 of DBEXQE010000199.1, forward strand.
CTACCGCAATTCGATAAATATCGGCTTGCCCATTCTGGAATGCAGGGAAGCCGCTCTCGAATCCGACGACAACGACGAGTTCGAGATCGATCTCGATACGGGCGTTATCAAAAACGTTACGAAAAACCGCACGTACAAGACGGCGGCGTTTCCGGCGGAGATTCAAAGCATTATTTCGCGCGGCGGTCTTTTGCGGGCATAGTCATCTCGAAATAGTCAAATACTGTTAACAAATCGAATACATAGTCGCTCGAAAGAGAAGGCGCACGAGCGTCGGCGAGCGGGCGCGTACATAGACGTACGTAACCCGAGACGACGCGAAGTGGAACGCACTATTTCGAGATGAATATGTATTCGAGCATATAAGGAGAAATAAACTTATGAAATGCAACATTGCGGTTATCCGCGGCGACGGAATAGGTCCCGAGATCACGGACGCGGCGCTCTCGTGCCTGTATGCCGTAAGCGTTAAGTTCGGACACGAATTCAATTATACGTTCCCGCTTCTCGGCGGCGAAGCGATCGACGCTACGGGAGTTCCCCTGCCGCCCGAAACGATCGATATGTGCAACAAAGCCGACGCAGTGCTCATGGGGTCGGTCGGCGGTCCGAAGTGGGACAAGCTCCCCGGACACTTACGTCCCGAAAAAGGACTTCTCGGGATAAGGAGCGCGATGGGGCTTTACGCGAATATCCGCCCCGCCTATCTGTACGACTCCATGAAGAACGCAAGCCCGCTCAAAAACGAAGTCATAAAGAACGGGATCGACCTTGTGGTCGTCCGCGAGCTTATAGGCGGCATTTATTTCGGCGAGCGCGGTCAGCGCAGAACGGAGCGCGGGCAGGAAGCGTACGACACCGAGATCTATTCGGTCGCGGAAGTCGAAAGAATAGCCAAAACGGCTTTCGAACTCGCCATGACGCGCCGCAAAAAAGTTACGAGCATAGACAAAGCCAACGTTCTGGAAACGAGCAGACTTTGGCGCGCGACGGTCGATTTCGTCGCGAAAAGCTATCCCGAAGTCAAAGTGGAACACATGCTCGTCGACAACTGCGCAATGCAACTCGTGAAAAACCCGTCGCAGTTCGACGTTATGCTATGCCCGAATATGTTCGGCGACATTCTCTCCGACGAAGCGGCTATGATAACGGGTTCGATCGGGCTTCTGCCTTCGTCGAGCCTGGGAGAAGGCACGCACGGACTTTACGAGCCTATCCACGGCTCCGCGCCCGATATCGCGGGAACGGACACCGCAAACCCGATTGCTACCGTTCTGGCGGCGGCGATGATGCTGAATTCGTCCTTTTCGCTCACGAAAGAAGCGCTCGCAATGCAGAACGCGGTCGACAAAGTGCTCAACGCGGGTTACCGCACCGCCGATATCCATTCGTCGGGCAACAAAAAAGTGTCCTGCTCGAAAATGGGCGAACTTATCGCAATGGAGATCCTACAAGGTTAAATTCGGGCTATACAAAAAGCTCTCCGATATTCCGTCGGAGAGCTTTTTTGTTTTTCCTTATCCCCTATTTGCTTTTGAATCTGTCTCCGAGATTGCTCCTAAGCAACGCTTCGAGTTCGTCCAAAGTACCTTGCGTTATCGACGATTTGTCTATAACGTGGCTTTGCATTTTCGATATGTAAAGATAATAGTAGTTTTTGTCTTCGTAGGCTTTGTGGATATAGGAATACTTGGCTTTCGTAGTGGCGAAAAACTCGTCGCCTTTCGTCTGAGTTACCGTTATGTACTGCTCGTCGAACGTATAAATTTCTTCGGTATCCGAACTTATATATACCGTTGATTTGTCGACGCGCTTTTGCAGGATACGCGTAAGCAGATAGCCAAGCGGAGTGATCAGCACGCCGAACACTATCAGAACTATGCCGCTTACAACGTCCGCTTCGTCCTCTTTGAGCGCAATGCCCGCGGCGCCTATCGCGATCATCAGCAAGCTCAGAAGCGCAAAAAGCCACAGAACTTTTTTGAACGCCATATTATTCAGCGCCTTGCTCTTGTCGCCGTCCAACTTCGATCTGAATTCGACCATAACATTCTCTCCTTTACGGTACGTTTATTATTTGTAGATCAGGAATACGTACACGTTCCGCGGATACCTTACAAAAGGCGTGTAGTCGTCGCGGTCCGGGATATACGAAAAATCCTTGTTTTTGACGACGTCGTAAGCGGCTTTTATTTCGTCCGAAAACGAACTTTTACCGCCCGAAAAATCAAGCCTTACTTCGATCTGCCCCGTCTTGCGCTTGCTATCTTTAACGCGCCTGAAAACCGCAATGAGTTCTTCCGCCGAGTTCACCTGCATGGGAACGTCGGGATCCGTGAAAAGCGTTTCGCCCGAGTAAAAATCGTAATCTTTATCCGCGGGAAAACCGTCGTCCGACGGCAAGTGGTTCTTAAAACCCGTCAGCGTGTCGTCGCTTATAAGAAAATATCCGTGGTGGATAACGGTTATCGGGTCGCCCTTGTTCGGATAAAACGTTATGCTGTCCATAGTCGGGTCAACGTTGTACCACTCTCCGTCCACGTTCACCTTTGCCCAAACGTGATTTATCGCCGCGCCGTTATGAACGTACTGACCGCGTATCTCCTGCGTGTCTATGCTCTCGACGGCGCACAAAAATCTGAACGCCTTTACGAAACCGTCGCACACAGCCGATTTATCTATAAGCGGACCGCTGAGCAAAAACGCGCTGCTCCCGCCGTCTATCTCTTCGCCCGCCGCATAGCGCAGATAAAATTCTTCGTCGTAAGTAACCTGCGAAGTCAGATAGTCGTGTATCGCGTGAACTTTTTCGTAATCGGAAAAATCGTTCTTTATATAGCGGTCGAGAATACTAAGAGCGTTGTCGTAAACGGTCTTCACTTCGCTTTTTACGGCGGACGAAAATTCGGGACGGTTGCCGCCGTACACTATATAAAACAATTCGTCGAGCTGATTTTCGAGCGAATCCGTCGCGTTCGTCCGAAAAGCGACCGCGGGGCGCGACGAGATCCCGCGCACGGGACTTAATTCGCGCTCGGAATACTCTATAAGGTGCGGTTTTACGGGTTCGCTTTTGCGCCAAAGCCCGCCGCAACCGAAAAGCGACAGGACGCATAAAAGCGATAATATCACGCTAATACTTTTTTTCATAAACGCCCTGCCTGTGTATGTTTCTTATTACATCTCCGCGCGTGAATCTCAGCGAGATCAGTTCGCCCCACTCGGCGATCTGCGGCATAAGGTCGCGCCCGAGAAAGTTCATTACGGCAGATATCGCGAACGAATTGCTTCTGCCCGCGACTTCCGCGCTTCCTATATGCGTGATCACGTCGCCGACTTCGAGCCTTTCGTTTCCGAATTCGAGATCGGAGCTTACGACGCGTATGCCGTCCGAGCCGACCACGCCCGAAAATCCGAGCCCCGAAAAATTCAGAACTCCGTCGGAGCCGAGAGTACAATCTATCTTGAACAGCTCTTTCGCGCCGCCCGAGCCGTCGCCGTTCTCGGCAATCGCCTGCCGCAGAATTTTTTCGGCTATGAACGAACTGACGAAATAACTCATGCCGTCCACGGGACGCTCGGGGTCGATCGGGTCCCAACAGGTCTGATAACAGCCGACTCCCAGAACGTAACCGTACATATCGAACACGGGCGCGCCGGAACTGCCCGAATTTATCGGTACGGTCGTCTGAACTACGGGAACGGTCTTTTTATCCGTAACGGCGAGCTTTTGGTCGGGAACGGAAATTATCCCGTCGAACGCGCCCAAGCCGCGCCCCAACGCGTTGCCTATCATAAACGCTTCCTGCGCGTACCGTGTTTCTTCGTGCGAAAACGCGAGCGGCGACAAAGCGTTATCGGTAAAAGCGTCCGCCGCTATCACCGCTATATCGTGATAAGTGTCGTACCCTATGAGTTTGCCTTCCGCCGTCCTGCCGTCGAAGAATTCGAGCGTCGCCGTTTCCGAAAGAGAAGAAACTCCCGTCTCGAAAACGTGCTTATTCGTTATAAGATATATCTTGCCGCCGACCGCGTCCGCGATAAACGCCGTGCCCCGGCGGTAATCGGACTTGACCGTCGCAACGGACGGAGCGACTTCGGGAAAAATTTCTTCCGCCGTTCTCGGTTTCACCGCAACGCCGTCGGGTTTTACTCCGCACGCCGCCGAAAACAGAGCGAGCGCGCCGATCATTAAGGCAAGAAAAGCCGTTTTTATACGCAAAAACAATTTCATACTCCGATTATATCACAACTTTTGCGTTTTGTAAATACAATAATAATGGCAGTTTTACGTCGATTACATACCCCAGCGGTATAAATTCTTTAACGGGAGAAACGACAATGGATCATTTAAGACTGCCGGGCGCGAAATTCGTGCTTATGGACGCATGCGGCAACGAACTCATGTGCGGGATAACCAACGAAAACGGCGAACTCATCTTCGACTGTCTGCCTTACGGAAAATACTACGTAAAGGAACTTGAAGCCCCCTGCGGCTTCGAAAAAAGCAACGAATGCTTCGAAGTCATCGTTTGCGACGACTGCTACTGCCGCAGAGTGGAAGTCGTAAACAGGCAGAAGCGCGGCTGCATAAAGGTAGTGAAGATAGGATGCTGAAATTTCGCGCCGCCAAGCGAAAAAGGTTACGGGCAATACGTTCGTAGCCTTTTTTGTCGAAACTCTCGTAATACCCGCAATTTCCGCACATGTCGAAACTTGCATGATACTCGCCTTTTTCGCGCGCTCTCAAACGCTTGATATTTTCCGCAAAATGCTTTACAATAAAAGTGCGGAAGAAAGTTCACTCGGAAAAACGGAGAAAAAGCATTTGAAAACGCCCGAAAACTCTTGGAAAGATCAGATAAAAGACGAACTCGAAAAGCCGTATTTCAAAAGGCTGTGCGCGCTCGTGGACGAAGAATACGAAAAATTCACCGTGTTTCCGCCGCCCGACCTTATTTTCCGCGCGCTCGACACCGTGGATTACGACGATATAAAAGTCGTGATCTTGGGTCAGGATCCGTATCACGGCGTCGGACAAGCCAACGGAATGGCTTTCGCGGTGAACGACGGGATCCCTTTGCCGCCGTCGCTCATAAACATATATAAGGAGATCGAAGACGATCTGAAAGTTTCGATGCCGAAAACGGGTTCGCTCATAGGCTGGGCGAAACAGGGCGTGCTTTTGCTGAACGCGACGCTTACCGTCAGAAAAGCCACGCCGCAGTCTCATTCTCAGTTCGGTTGGCAGACTTTCACCGACGAAATAGTAAAGATCTGCTCGCGACGCGAAAAGCCCATGGTTTTTATGCTCTGGGGTTCGGGAGCGATCTCGAAAAAGCAGTTTATCTCTCGTCAGCATCTCGTTCTGACAGCGCCGCACCCGAGTCCGCTGTCGGCTTACCGCGGATTTTTCGGTTGCAAACACTTCTCGAAAGCGAACGACTTTCTCGTAAAACTCGGCGAAAAGCCGATAGATTGGTCGGACGTGGACGGATCGACCGCCGAATATTACGAGAATTCTCATAAAATAAAACGCGTATAATTTTCCGTACAATTACAAAAACTGTCTTTGTACAAAAGAAAAACAAAAGATAAAAGGGCTGTCGCGCAAGCGGCAGTCCTTTTTTTCTGAAAGATACGTAACATAAGCGAGCCAAGCTACATATAAAACTATATAAAGTTTACGGCGGAAGTCATAACGTCGAGAATATTCTTGTCGCAAAGACTGTAAAACGCAACTTTTCCCTGACGCTTGCACTTCACGACGCCTATGTTTTTCAGGTTTTTGAGCTGATGACTTACGGTCGTCTGATTGAGTTCGAGCACCGTGGAAATGTCGTTCACGCACATGGACGAAATGCTCAGCGCCGAAACTATTTTTATGCGCGTGGAATCGGCAAGCGCGGAAAAAAAGTCCGCGATGGCTTCCAGATCGTCGCCGTTCGGAACGAACTGCTTCACGAGCGTGCGCGTGCGCGCGTCGATGAGCATTTTGTCTTCTCTGCAATTAT
>DBEXQE010000200.1:0-2906 GCA_048167245.1 Christensenellales bacterium
ATTATTACGCTATTCCTCACTATTCGGGATATTACGGTATAGTATATAACGTAGATCTGTTCGAGAACAGGGGCTACTATTTTGCGGAAACTCCGTCGGGCACGAATTTATGGGATAAGTTCATAACGCCGCAAAGCGACGAAGCGAGAAGCAAGGGACCGGACGGAGAGAGCGGAACGTTTGACGACGGACTTCCCGCAACGTACGAAGAATTCTACGATCTGTGCGACTACATAGCCGGAGTTCAGGATACGCCGTTTGTATGGACGGGTCAGTATTACGTACAGCACTTGATGAATTTATATAATAACCTGGTCGCCAACTACGAGGGCGTGGAAGACATGATGAAGAACTACACGTTTTCGGGGACGGCAAACGACTTGGGGACCATAGTGAACGGAACGTTTGTAAAGGATAGCGCTCCTACGACTTTGTCTGCCTCGAACGGATACGAAACGAAACGTCAGGCGGGCAAGTATTACGCGCTCGAATTTTTGGAAAAACTCATAAAGACGGAAACGTGGCAGGAAAGGGATTCGTTCAAGCTCACGTTCTCGCATATGGACGCGCAGTCGAGATTCGTGCGTTCGGTACCCGACAGCTCTATATCCGACATAGCGATGATAGTGGACGGGAATTGGTGGCAGGCGGAAGCCAAGTCGGCGTTCGAGAGCGCGGCGGCAAGCTACGGCGATAAATATTCCGCGGCAAAGGCGAACTACGCATGGATGCCGCTTCCGAAAGCGAACACGGATAAAGTAGGCGAAAAGCAGGTTTTGGTGGATCACCTTAACGGGCTTAGTTTCGTGAACGCGAACAGTACGCGGCAAGAGCTTGCGAAGGACTTTTTGCAGTATGTGAACTCCGACGAGTCGCTGTGGGAATTCACGAAGATAACGAACACGGTCAAGGCGCTTGACTATACGTTGAGCGAAGAACAGATAGCGGAGCTTAATCCGTACGGACAGTCGCTCGTAAGGTTCAAGCAGTCGGAAAACACGGAAATAGTATATCCGATCGCAAGAAACAGCACGTTCGTAAACAATCAGTCGATGTTCAACGATCATCGCTATGCGTACGCAAGTTCTTCGACGAATAACGATACTTTTGCAACGCTCATACACGAAGACGGTTCGACGGCGGCGGAGCTGTTCGAAAATTATTACACGTATTTCAAAGATTCGTGGTCTACGCTCGTAGGGAGCAACTGATAGATGCAGACCGCTGAGACAAAAACGTCGGCGTCGGGAGTTACTGCCGTCAAGCGCGGTAAATTTACGGCGTCGAAGTGGAAAGAATACGTATTTTACGCGGTCATGCTCATATGGCCCGTAGCTCAGTTTTGCGTATTTTACGTGGGCGTAAATTTCAACTCGTTCTTGCTTTCGTTTCAGAAGATAGACGTTTTGGCGGGTACGAAAGTATTTACGTTCGATAATATACGGAACGCGGTAACGCTGTTATTCAGCGACGACGGCATGAAGTCGATGACGTACTATTCGTTTCTGTCTTATTTCGTGTCGCTTCTGATAGGCGTGCCTTTGGGGCTGTTGTTTTCGTTCTATATAGCGAAAAAGATGAAAGGCTCGGGCATTTTCAGAGTGGTGTTGTTTTTGCCGTCGATACTGCCTGCGATAGTATTGGTCGTAATGTTCAGCTATTTCGTCGAGAACGGACTCGAGACCTTTCTCGTCAAATTCATGGGCAAGACGTCGAGATTGGGGCTACTGAGCAACAAGGACACGCGTATAAGCGTCGTGCTGTTCTATAACATATGGATAAGTTTCGGCACTACGGTGCTCATGTATTCGAACGCCATGAGCGGAATATCGCCAGAAATAACGGAAGCCGCGAACTTGGAAGGCGCGACGGGATTCAAGGAGTTCTGGAAGATAGATCTGCCGATGATATTCTCTACGCTCACCGTTTTCCTGTACACGGGCGTAGGCGGGATATTCACGCACCAGATGAACCTGTATTCGTTTTTCGGCAACGCGTCGCGCGAGCAGACGTTCGGATATTTTCTGTACGTGGAATCCAAGCGAGTGGACGGGAACTTTGCGGAATATCCGAGAGTGGCGGCGTACGGACTTTTGTTCACGCTGATAGCCGTGCCGCTTACTTTGATCGTAAAGCGGTTGCTCGAAAAGTTCGGACCGAGCGAAGACTGAAAGGAGCGGGAAATGACGGAAGCGTTTAACGTGAACGAAAGCGGATTGCAACCCCGCATAAATAAAAGAAAGAACCGCGGTCGCCAGGGCGCGAAAGTAATGCGCATCGTGATGGGGACCATACTCGTGCTGTATACGATATCCCTTGCCATAGTCATAGGTTGGGGGATAATAACGGCGTTCAAGAATGCCGAAGATTTCGACAGGAACCCGCTCGGGTTGCCTAAAGTATGGTATTGGAATTTCGGATATGTATTCAAACAGTTCAAGATAGTTATAACTACGGAAACGGGACAGAAAGCCGTAACCATGGGGCAAATGTATATAAACTCCATACTGTACGCGGTAGGGTCGGCGTTGACGCAGACTTTGGTAACGTGCTGTACGGCGTATATATGCGCGAGATACAGATACAGGTTTTCCAAGATACTTCACACGATAGTCGTAGTAACCATGTTTATACCGGTCGTCGGCAATCTCGTATCGGAAATGCAGATAGCGGCGGCGCTGGGGTTCTACAACCATGTATGGGGCATGTGGATAATGAGCGCGAACTTTCTCGGCATATACTTTCTGGTATTTTATCAAGCGGTCCGAGCGTTGCCGCCCGCGCTGTTCGAAGCGGCTAAGATAGACGGAGCGGGGCATGTACAGCTTATGATAAGAATAGCCGCGCCGCTGCTCAGAAATCTGTTCTCGACGGTACTTTTGATAAACTTTATAAAGTTTTGGAAC
>DBEXQE010000201.1:0-4067 GCA_048167245.1 Christensenellales bacterium
TTTCTTTGGCGTGTCTTGTGGGCGCGTTCGTGCTTGTCGCGGGCGTCTATTTGGCGTACGTCGCGTTGCAGTATTACAGGATAGACGACAACGAAGTTTTAAGCGTCGTCGGCGCGAGAGAAGCCGCCGTTACGCGGGAGAGCGAATTGTCGGTCATGACCTATAACCTGGGTTTCGGGTCGTATTCGCAAGAGTATTCGTTCTTTATGGACAAAGGCGTTATGGACGACGGCAAAGAAGTCGTCGGGATATACGCGAAAGGCATGAACAAAGCGGACGTAAGAAAGAACGTGGACGGTCAGATATCCGTAGTCAAGTCTGCGGACGCGGATTTTTACTTTTTGCAGGAAGCGGACGAAAAAGCGCACAGGAGCTACAAGATAAACATGCGCGCCGAGATCACGGCGGCGACGGAAGATCATTGCTCCACGTACGCCGAAAATTTTCACACCGCATATTTGCTGTATCCGTTCAACGATCCGATGGGCACGACGAACGCGGGGATCCTTACGCTTTCGAAGTACGCGGTGGAAAGCGCGGTACGCCGTTCGTTCCCGCTGACGGATAAATTCATAGATAAGCTGTTCGATCTGGACAGGTGTTTTTCGGTGCATTATATTCCCGTGGACGGAAGCGACAAAAAGCTCGTTATGATAAACTTGCATATGTCGGCGTACGACAAGGGCGGCACCGTCCGCTCAAAGCAGCTCGAAATGCTGAACGCCGTGCTTAAAGAAGAATACGAAAAGGGCAACTACATAGTCGCGGGCGGCGATTTCAATCACTGCCTTATAGCCGATAATTTCGATAGCGAAGAAGAAGCGCTGTCGCATTTTCCGAGCAGACAGCTAACGCCCGAATGGGTGAAAAACTCCGTTCTGCACGAAAGCGAGCTGACGGACGGTTTTCATATCGCCGCGGACAAAGACGTAGCCACTTGCCGCGGAGCGGACATTCCGTACGAAAAGGGCGTCAACTATATGACGACGGTGGACGGCTTTCTGTATTCGGACAACGTGGAAATGCTGTCGGTGAACACTCTCGATACGGAATACGAGTTCAGCGACCACAACCCCGTCGTTATGAAATTCAGATTAAAGTGATCTTCTTTCCGCGGGACGAGATGAGATTTTCTTCCCGCAGATTTTTCATTTCCCTGAGCATCGCGCTCCTGTCGACGTACAGATAGTCGGCAAGGTCGGCGAGCGAGAACGGCAACGTGAACGAGTCCGAACCCGTTTGCTTTGCGATCATATTGAAATACGTCAGAAGTTTCGTGCGCAGAGTGCGTTGGCTCAGAACTTCCAGATGAGTTCTGAGTTTCTGAACTTTCGCCGCCATTATTTTGAGAATGTTGTCTACGAGCGTGCTGTGAAATTCGCAGGCGTTCGCACACCGCTTGATAACGTTCTTGTAGTCCATATACAACACGTCGCATTTCGATTCGCATACGATCGCGAGTTCGTCGGCGCCTTCTATCTGCATGAATATCTCTCCGAATACGTCGCCTTGCGTCAGATGCTCCAAAATATTGCGGTAACCGTCGTAGTCGTAGCGCACCAGATCGGCTTCGCCGCTCAGGATGACTCCGAGCCGCGGTTCGCCGTATCTGCGCGTCGGAAGACTGTTGCCCGAAGTGAATTTTTTATGCTTCGCGCCGAAACAGGACAGCATTTTTTCGAGATCTTCGTCTTTTATACCGTCGAAAATTTTTACGTTTTCCATGATCGCTCCTTAAAAGTCAAAAAAACTATATATAGTTCGCTTTTGCCGCCTTTCCACAATATTTAGTATTTTTCGAAAATTTTCAAACTATTTTCATTATATCACAAAAAAGTTGCAAATGCAACTTACTGAAAGCAATTTCGCTGATATAATAGTCGTACACTCTAAAAAATACGGAAGAAGCGAAGGAGGCTAATGAAAGAAATGCAAGTAGTTAAACGCGACGGAAGATCGGTAGAGTTCGACAGGCAGAAGATCCGCGTGGCGATCGGCAAAGCGAATGCCGAAGTGGCTAAAAAGGAGCGGGCGAGCGAAAAGGACGTTGACGCTATTATCGATTATATCGAAAGCGAACACAAGAAACGTATTCTCGTAGAAGACATACAGGATATCGTCGAACAGAAGCTCATGGAGCGCGGAAAATACACCTTGGCGAAAACGTATATAATTTACCGTTATTCCCGCGCGCTCGTGCGCAAAGCGAATACGACGGACGATTCCATATTGAGCCTGATAAAGAACAGCAACCGCGATCTTATGGAAGAAAACTCCAATAAGAACGCCATCGCCGCGGCTACTCAGCGCGACCTTATCGCCGGAGAAGTAAGCAAGGATCTTACGAAGCGTATCCTTCTGCCCGAAAAGATAAGCAAGGCTCACGAAGAGGGCGTTTTGCACTTTCACGACGCCGACTACTTTTTGCAACCCATTTTCAACTGCTGTCTTATAGATATCGGCAATATGCTCGACAACGGCACCGTTATGAACGGTAAGCTCATCGAAAGCCCCAAGAGCTTTCAGGTCGCCTGCACTATAATGACGCAGATAATAGCCGCAGTCGCGTGCAGTCAGTACGGCGGACAGTCGGTCGATATCAAGCATCTCGGAAAATATCTGCGCCTAAGCAAGGAGAAGATCCACCGTCATATAGTCGAAACGTGTCCCGACCTTACGGAACAAGAGATCGCGGCTTTGTCGGCGGACCGCTTGCAGGACGAGCTCAAAAGCGGCGTTCAGACGATACAGTATCAGATCAACACGCTCATGACGACCAACGGACAGTCGCCGTTCGTAACGCTGTTTCTCAATCTTGACGACAGTAACGAATATATAGAAGAAAACGCAATGATAGTGGAAGAAGTTCTGCGTCAGCGTTTGGAAGGTATCAAGAACGAAAAGGGCGTTTATATAACTCCCGCGTTCCCCAAACTCGTATACGTTCTCTACGAACACAACAATCTTTCGGGCGGCAAATACGACTACATCACGGAGCTTGCGGTCAAGTGCAGTTCCAAGCGCATGTATCCCGACTATATCTCCGCAAAGAAAATGCGCGAGAACTACGAAGGAAACGTATTTTCGCCGATGGGTTGCCGCAGCTTCCTGTCCACCTGGAAAGACGAAAACGGCAACTACAAGTTCGAAGGCCGTTTCAATCAGGGCGTGGTTTCGATAAACCTGCCGCAGATAGGCATAGTCGCAAAGGGCGACGAAAAAGTATTTTGGGCAGAGTTCGACAAGCGGCTCCAACTGTGCTTCGAAGCACTCATGTGTCGCCACGAATCGCTTATGGGCACCAAATCCGACGTAAGCCCGATACATTGGCAGTACGGCGCGATAGCAAGACTTAAAAAGGGCGAAACGATCGACAAACTTCTGGAAGGCGGATACTCGACCATTTCGCTCGGATATATCGGCTTGTACGAAGTTACGAAACTTATGAAAGGCGTGTCGCACACCGATCCCAAGGGCGAAGAATTCGCTATGCGCGTAATGCAACACATGCGCGACAAGACGGACGAATGGAAACAGCAGACGGGCATAGCTTTCGGTTTGTACGGAACTCCCGCCGAGTCGCTCTGCTATCGTTTCGCGCGCATAGACAAGAGCCGTTTCGGAACGATCGAAGACGTAACCGACAAGGGCTACTACACGAACAGCTATCACGTGGACGTCCGCGAAAAGATAGACGGTTTCCAAAAACTCGCGTTCGAGAGCAAGTTCCAACAGATCTCGAGCGGCGGCGCTATTTCGTATATCGAAATTCCGAATATGCGCCACAATCTCGAAGCTCTGCGCGAAGTCGTCAAGTTTATTTACGATAACATTCAGTACGCCGAATTCAACACGAAATCCGACTACTGTCAGGTTTGCGGTTACGACGGCGAGATCATTATCAACGACGACAACGAGTGGGAATGCCCGCAGTGCCACAACAAGGATCACAGCAAAATGAACGTAACGCGTCGTACGTGCGGCTACTTGGGCGAGAACTTCTGGAACGTAGGCAAGACCAAAGAGATCAAAGCGCGCGTGTTGCACTTATAATTTGCCCGGGAATT
>DBEXQE010000202.1:0-4697 GCA_048167245.1 Christensenellales bacterium
AGTCTATCGAAGAACTGAAAGCCGAACTCGAAGCAAAGAAAATGGCGTTCGCTCAGATGCAGATGGACGGCGCGACTTCTTCTATGGGCGGCGATATGTCGGACGGTATGGAAGTGAACGATACGCCTATGTTCGACAATGCGGACGGGTTCGCCGACGCGGAAGTTCAACCCGAATTCGACGCGGGCTTTGTAGATCCCGATTCGATACAAATAGACGACTTGGGCGATAACTAAGGAGCAAAAGACTATGAACGCGAAATATTTCAAACGAAAAATTTTATCCGTGATCTTGCCGACGTTGTTGCTTATACTCTCGGCTGTGTTTGCGCTCGGGTTTGGTAACGCTTTTTCCGCAAAAGCGTCGATAGGCGGCGATACTTCGATGCCGTCGGGTTCCGACGCCGTTATAGAACTAACCATGGATCTTAACGGTAAAACGTTTTATAAAAAGGATAATAGCGATTTTGAGAATAGTAAAAACGATTTAAGATCCGATAGCAAGTATAACGGTTATGCTAGCAGAACGATAAGCGCAAGCGCAATAATCGGCGCGGCAAACGATACGAGTTTCGTAGGTCCCGACCATGCGGCGAGTATAGGCGAAAACGCTTCAATAAAGTTTCTTGATATCAGGAATTCGGGTTCTGCTTTTGTCGAACACGGAGAATTTACTTCCGGTTCGACAAAGGGGATAACGCTTAAGGCTTTGAAAGTAGGCGAAACGTATATCCGTATACCGTTTGATGACGGCGGCACGGAAAAAGTCGTGTACTTCCATATAAAAGTAACTTCTACTCTTAAACAGCGCGAAGATGGTGAGAACTATACCGACGGCGGCACGAACGTAAGAAGACTTATTGTCGGCGCTCCGAGTACCGATACCGACAAAGGTGCTGAAAGTCCCGACGCCGAGCCGTACGCTTTGACGTTTACAAACAACACAAAAGGCAGTCTCTATCTCGGCGATTCGCAGGATAGCGACACGCTTTACAACAGTATTCTTGCGGGACATAAACTGTATAAAGGCGGTAACACGGCTTGGACGGGAAACAAATACGGCGATTTTGTTGGAAACGATAAATCGGACGAAGCATGGACTATTCAAGACGTTACGGGTCTTTTTATAAAAAGCATAACGATCGAAGGTCTCACGACGATTTTCGGGCAGGATAAAGCGATAAACGTTTCTTTCCATAACGTAAACGGTATCGCGCCTATCATTCAGTACGATATAAACATCAAAGACAGCGATCTGGGCTTGGGTACGCTTACCGAATCGCAAAAGAAAACTTTCTGGAATACGAGCGAAAATAAAGGCAATACGTATAAGCTCGTTATAGAATTTTCAAATACCGACGGAGCTTCTCCTACGCAAGTCGCGTTTTTCATTAATTTCGCGCCCGCTTCCGAGCCGCTTATCAAGACGAACCCGTCTATGCCGACCGAACTTAACGCTCTCGCTCCCGAAAGCAATAGATTCGTCGGTCAGCGCGGATCGCTTTCGAAAGGCTTCCGCAGTACGGTGGTTTCGGCAAAATATATAGTCGAATATCCCAATCCGAACGATATTTACGTCGAACACGTGGACTATGCTCAGATCGAGGGGTCGAAATCGGACGAAGTAGTCGATTTCAGTCCGCACGTACTTACGAACGGCACCGACGACAATTTGGAAAATCTGGATAACGGCGAAAAATACTTTGTAGTTACCGCCAAGAGTAACGGCGTGGCATTCCTTGATTTTTACGTAAGCTATACAAAGCCCGACGGCACCGACGACAGAAAGACCGTCCGTATTTCGTTTACCGTTTACGGCGGGTATACCGTTTCGCAAATAAATATCGGCAGTAAGACGTTCAGCGAAAATATCAACAGCTACGCGAATTTCGCCGCGCTCAGAAACGACGGTTATTTCCTTACCGACGTTGCGGTGGAAAATCAGGAATTCGCAACGGCTAAAATCGAGTACAATAATCTCGTGATAAACCCGAGAACCACAGGGACTACGAATATAATTCTTACGTTCTTATCGAGCGACGGAAACAACGAAATCGACGTTACCGCAATTCTCGACGTAGATCTTAACCGCGGCAACTGGTGGAGAATGCAACAGGATTGGGCAAAAGCTCTTATCATAGCGGCGGCTTGCATAGTCGGCATAGCTCTTATTTTGTTCATCGTTTGGTTGTTCATACGCGGAATAAACAAGAGCAAGCGCGAAGAACAGGAAACCGTCGTTCCGACGAGTTCGTATATCGTCAAACTCAATTCGACGATCGCCGCGGCACAGGCGCAACAGAGATTTTCTTACAGCGGCGTTGCCGCACCCACGCAGACTTTGCAACTCGGTGCAGGCACGGCGTCCGCCGCTCCGCCGCCCGATATGGGAGCGTTGCCGCCTACGTCCGGCGCGACCGTTCCGCCGCAGACGGATACGGTCATGGCTCCGCCGCCTCCGGACGCTTCGGCAACTCAGGCTCCGCCGCCCGCTGCGGAAGAAATAGTTATTCCTATTTCCGACGAAGATCTTATCGAGAGAATATTCGTCGAGAAGTACGAGCCGCGCGGCATGACAAGGCGTTCGTTCTTCAAGAGTAAGGATTTGCAAAACCGCGAACTCGAAAAAGAAAAGGCGCGTATCAGAGAAGACGTTAAGAACGGAATGTCTATCGAAGAAGCCTGCAAGTCCGAAAAACAGCGCGAAGAAGAAGCCGCCGCGGCTACGGGCGCTTCCGCGACCGACGCTACGGAAGAAAAGAAAGAAGAGGCGCAAGATCCGATCATCGTTATTCTCGGGTTCGATCCGTCGGCTCCGCTTTTGACTCCCGACGAAGAATTCGCAATAGTTATGGGCGACGGTCCTAAGTCGCATACCGAGATCGACGAAAACGGCGAAGAAAAAGTCGTTTTGGACGAGATCACGGAAGAAGAAGAAAATCTGAACGCCGCTCGCGCCGAATATCAAAAACTTTTGAGAGAAGCCGAAGTGCTCAAAGAGCGTCTTAATAAGGCGGAAGAAGAAAAGGCAAAACTCGAAAGCGGTATCGGGGCGGATAAGGAAAAGATCGACGCAACGAACGAAGAGATCAAATCGCTCAAAGAGCAGATCACGGATATCGAGGTCAAGCTGTCTTCGGCAAGAGGCAAGGAAAAGGATCGCCTTACCCGCGAGATCGCCGATACGGAAGCTAAGATCGAAAACGATAAGACGCAGATCAAGACGACGGAAGACAATATCGCCGAAAACGAAAAGACGCTCGAAAGACTTGCCGCTATTCTCGAAAGTCTGAAAACCGACAGCGACAACAACGCGTCGGCGATAGTTGCGAGCGAGCAGAAACTCAAAGATTGCGAAAAGCAAGCTCAGATCGCCGCCGAAAGAGCCGAAAAAGCAAAAGCGGCGCAGAAGTTCGAAAAACAGTTCGTTTTCCTTTCTCCGATCATGGAAAGCGTTGCCGTTATCGACAAAAAAATGGGATCGCTCGGCAGTCGGATCGAACAGGACACTCAGCGCAAGACAGAACTCAAAAGCGAAGTTTCCGCATTGCAGACTCAGCTTTTGGGCACGACCGACGCCGCCGCAATAAGCAATATGAGCGAAGCCATCAAGCAGAAGAACGCCGATATCGCTCAGCTCGAAAAGAATATTACCGCGGCTACAAAGGAAAAATCGGATCTCGCGATAGAACTTACGGGTCAGAAAAAGCAAGCTATCGACTTTATCGAAAAAGAAGATATGGAGTACGAGAAAGTCGTCGAAGCGGAAGACAAAGTGCTTAACAGACTTGCTCTCGAAGAGATGCGCGCCAAAGCCGAGCAGGATAAACAGGAAGCGGAAGACGCTCTTATGCTCAGTCAGACCGTTTACGACGAGCTTGTCGCGAATATGGACGCAAGCCTTGCCGAAAAAGCCGCGTCCGTTGCGGAAGATCTGCAACTTGCCGAGCAAGCAGTTGCCGACGCTCAGGCGGAACTCGACGAACTCAACGCCAAGATGGAGGCCGCAAGCGACGACGAAAAGCTGATGATGTCTATCGATCAGATGTCGCTTATGGAGCGTTTGGACGAACTTAAAGCGTCGCTCGAAGAAATTCGCGCAAACGGCATAAAGACGAATCTCGAATTCAAGATGAAGAGCGAAGAAGACGTCAAGGAAGCCGGCGAAGCGCTCGAAAAAGCGAAAGCCGATTACGAATCCGCAAGCGACAGGATAAGCAGATTTATGAGCTTTACCGAAGCGACGGATCTCGTTGCTTCCGGCAGCGGTCTGATCTCGCGCGAGAGAAAGATCGCCGAAGAAGCCAACTTGAAGAAGAAACTCGCAGAACAGCAGAACGCTATCGAGCAAGCCAAGATGGCGGCAAAACTTGCGCAGGAAGAAGCCGAACGCGCTATTTCCGACGCCGAAAAGGCAAGCGCGGCGTCCAAAGAAGAAGCGGAACGCCTTGCTCAGGAAGCGATAGACCGCGCCGAAGCCGCACGGCTCGAAGCGGAAGCGAAAGCGGCGGAAGAAGCCGAAAAAGCGAAAGCCGAGATAGACAAAGTCAAAGCCGAAGCCGCGGAAGAAGCGGAAAAGGCTCGCGTCGAAGCAGAGAAGAAGCTCGAAGAAGCCGAAAAGAACAGAAAAGAAGCCGAATCCGAAGCCGAAAAAGCGCGTAGGGACGCCGAAGAAGAAGCGTTGAGAGCAAGACGCGT
>DBEXQE010000203.1:0-1710 GCA_048167245.1 Christensenellales bacterium
AACAAAATATCTCCGATGATGGGACATTATTTGGACCTTAAAGAGAAATATCCGGACACGCTGATTTTTTACAGGCTCGGCGATTTTTACGAAATGTTTTTCGACGACGCAAAACTCATAAGTCGTGAGTTGCAACTGACACTTACGGGACGCAGTTACGGAATGCCGGAAAAAGCACCCATGTGCGGCGTTCCTTATCATGCCGTAGATACGTATATCAAAAAACTTATGGATAAGGGCTATAAGGTAGCCATTTGCGAACAGCTTACCGAACCCGAAAAGGGGAGCATAGTTCAGCGCGACGTCGTTAAAGTCATTACCGCCGGTACGGTTACGGAAAGCAATTTATTGTCGGACGATAAAAATAATTATTTGATGAGTCTGTATTACGAAAACAATACGGTCGGCGCGTCATGGACGGACATTACGACGGGCGAGTTCAAACACTCTTTGATAGAACCGCCTATCGCTCCTAAGTTAAACGATCTGTTGTCGCGCCTAAATCCCGCGGAAATTATCTGCAATAACGAAATGCAATCCGTCGGGATCGGTTTGTCGACGGTAAAATTCGGCGCCGTTTGCCCGTTCTCGGTATATAACGACGCGTCTTACGAATATGAAAACGCTCTTAATATTATCGAAAAGCAGTTGGATGGCGAGAGCGTAAAAGAACTTAAAGCGAAAAAAATATGCGTAAATTCCGCGGGTGCATTGCTCGACTATGTGAACACCACGCAGAAAAGGGCTTTGGATCATCTGAAACATTCGTCATCCGACGACGACAAACGTTTTATGGCTATCGACCACGTTGCCGCCAAAACGCTGGAATTGACCGAAAATATGCAGGACGGCGGCAAAAAAGGAACGCTGTTGTGGTTGCTCGATAAGACTTGTACGAATATGGGGCATAGGCTTTTGCGAAAGTGGATAAGCATGCCGCTATACGACAGTTCCGAAATAAACGAACGTTTAGACGGCGTTTCAGAGCTTCAAAACGATATTATGCGAGACAAAGTATATAACGTTCTTAACGAAATTTACGATATGGAACGGCTTGTCGGCAAAATTTCTTACGGAAATATCACGCCGAAAGATTTTCTTTCTCTTGCCACGTCTTTAACGCAGTTGCCGCAACTCAAAAAATTATTGTCGACGCTTAACTCCGAAATATTGCAACGTATAAACGCCCGTATCAAATCTTTCGAAGACGTTGCGGGACTGATAACTTCGGCGATCCGGTCGGAACCGTCCGCAAACATACGCGACGGCGACGTGATCAACGACGGATTCGACGAAGAGCTCGACGGTTATAGAAATTTAAGCCGAAACGTTTCTGACGTTATAACCAAACTCGAAGCCGATGAAAAAGAAGAAACAGGGATCAAAAATCTTAAAATCGCTTATAACGGCGTTTTCGGATATTATATAGAAGTTTCGAAATCGAATATACAGCTCGTTCCGTACAGATATAAGCGCAAACAAACGTTGGCGAATTGCGAACGCTATATAACGGACGAACTGCGCGAGTTGGAAATAAAAATCACGAGCGCTCGCGAAGACGCGCTTAACCGCGAACAGATCCTATATAAAATGCTCATAGAAAATCTCAAAAAATATATGGATGATTTTCTGTCGGCGGCGCAAGCCGTTTCCGAGCTCGACTGTTTGGTCGCGTTTGCCAAAGTTTCGAGAGATTACAAATATACTCGT
>DBEXQE010000204.1:0-6696 GCA_048167245.1 Christensenellales bacterium
GTAGCCATAGCGTCGTCGAGCGCCCTGTGCGCATGATCGAGCGAAACGCCCAGATACGAGCATAAATATCCGAGTTTGTATTTTTTCAGTCCCGGAAAAACCTTTCGCGCAAGATACAGCGTATCCATTTTATCGTTATCGAAATAGATATTAAGGTGTCTGCCCTTTATCGCCACGAACGAAAGGTCGAATTGCAAATTCTGTCCTACGAGTATACAGCCTTCCGTGAACTTGTAAAAATCTATTATAACGTCGTCGCCGAGCGGCGCGCCGGCAACGTCCCTGTCCGTGATGCCCGTAAGCTCGGTAATGCGCTCGGGGATCGGAATTTGCGGATCGATGAACGTGGAAAACGTTTCCGTAAACACACCGTCCACGATTTTAACGCCGCCTATTTCGATGATCATATCGTCGCGCGGATTGAGCCCCGTGGTTTCGATATCGAACACCACGTAGCTCCTGCCCAAAAGCGATTTCGTGATTTCTTTTTTGTCGGTAAAGTCGAAAAGCGTGGGTTGAGTCGTTATAACGCATGGCTTCGGGAAAACGGTCTTATAATGCTCGTCCACTTTGCGCTTTATACGGTTTACGGTAAATTCCGTAGGCAAAGTGCAGTACGAAATATCTTTTACGAAAAAGACCGCCCCCGCTTCGGCGCGTTCGTCCTTTTGTACCGAACCGCGCACTACGATCTCCTTTCCCGTTTGCAAAAGCGTGATCTTGTCCTGCGTGTATTTATTCGGAAAATACAGGCAGTCTATACTGCCCGTAAAATCTTCGAGCGTCATTTTGTAAAATTTGCGCGCGACGGTTTCGCCTTCTTTCGGACGGCGCGCAAGCTCGTCGAAACGCGTTATTTTGCCGCAGATAACGGCGCGCTCCTTAGTCGACACGGCGTCTTCTATGTACATTGCTTTGTCGTAAATGATCGGACCTATAAGCTCGTCCACGTTCTGCGGGCGTATCGATCTTTCCGAACCGTTTTCGAGTTCGAGAACGGGCAGTTCTTCGTCGTCGAAATCGTCGTCTTCGTCTTCTTCCGTTTCGTCCGCAACGGTAAATTCAACGGCTATCTTTTCGCAGTACAGAAGATCGAGATACGCGTCTATATCCTTTGCGAACTTCTTCTCTATGCAATAATCGTATACGTGCTTTTGAAGTCTGAGCGTTATGCTCGGAGCTTCGGCAGAGTCGTTTATTTCTATGTCTTCGTCGCTCACCGTGGACGCAACGGCGGGATAGCTTTTCAGAAATTCTCTGAATCCGCGAATGAAAAAATTCTTATCGAAATGGCTCAGCGTCAATTTCAGCGAAACTTCCGCCGTAGTGTTCAACGCTTTTTTAACGCCCGCTTTTATAGCGTCGGTCTTATCGAATACTTCCTTTTGTTTGCCGTCGGGATAGATCATGTTGACCGTTACGCTTTTATTGTAAACGCTGACGTCGACGGACGACAGTTTCAGATATCCGAACTCTCCGTTTGTATACTCGTTGAATTTTTCGAGAAAATTTTTAGCCATCTTTCGTAAGATCCAAAATCATTTTTTCCATATAAGGAATTATTTCTTCGTTTTTGACGGTCGCGACAATTTCGCCTTTTTTGAAAATAACGGCTTTGTCTTTGCCGCCCGCGACGCCGAGATCCGCGTCTTTCGCTTCTCCCGGACCGTTCACGACGCAACCCATTACGGCTATTTTCATGCGCTTTTTAACGTGTTTCGTCAGGTCGCGCACTTTATCCACGACGCTCATCATATCGTATTTGCACCGCGAACAGGTCGGACAAGAAACGACTTCGCAAAAATTTTTATCTATACCTACGGCGCGCAATATCCGTTTCGCGGCGACGACTTCCTGCAACGGATCTCCCGACAGCGAAACGCGCACAGTATCGCCTATACCGTCCAACAAAAGCGAACCTATGCCCACCGAACTTTTTACGAGTCCGTCTTCGTACGCCCCGCTTTCCGTAACGCCTATATGCAACGGATAAGAACACTTTTTATCGAGTATGCGGTTTGCTTCCGCCATTGTTTTAACGTCGCTCGATTTGACCGAGATCACTATGTCTTCGAAACCGCACTCTTCCAAAATATTTACGTGCCTTAGCGCGCTTTCCGCAAGCCCCTGCGCCGAATTGCCGTATTTTTCGGTTATTTCCTTTTCGAGCGAGCCGCCGTTAACGCCTATGCGTATAGGCACTTTTCTGGCTTTGCACGCGGCTACGAGTTCTCTGACCTTTTGTTTTCCGCCTATATTTCCGGGGTTAAAGCGTATCTTCGAATATCCCGCGTCCGCGCAAGCGATCGCAAGGCGGTAATCGAACTGGATATCGGCGACGAGCGGGATATCCGTTTGCTCTATTATCCGCTTCGACGCGTTGACTTCTTCTTCGGACGATACGGCTATCCGCACTATATCGCACCCGATCTCTTTCAGCGCGTTTATCTGCGCGACGGTAGCGGGAACGTTCGCGGTATCGGTATTGGTCATCGACTGGATACTTACCGCCGCTCCGCCGCCTATCGAAATATTTTTAACTCTTACTTCTCTTTTCATTGCCGTTTTCTCACGTAAAAAGCCGTATCAGGTCGATCGTTATCACAAGCCCGAGTATAAAAATTATTTCGATAAAATGTACGAGATTTTCGATTTTACGGTTTATAGGTTTCTTCCTTATCCATTCTATGACCGTGAAAATAATCTTGGATCCGTCGAGCGCGGGAATAGGCAAAAGATTGAATACGGCGAGATTGCTTGCGATCAGCGGCAACAGCACCAAAATATTGCGCCAATTCTCATGCGAAAGATCGGCTATCTGAGTTATCGTACCGACCGGTCCCGACAGAGACGAAAGCGGCAACTGACCCGTTATGAGCTGACCGAAAGTTCCGAGTATCGTCCACGACATTTTACCGGTGAACGGAACGCTGTATAAAAGAGCGGAACCGAAGCCGACTTTTTTGTAATTGCGCGTGGAAAGAAAGCCGAAGCCTTCGTAACTTTCGCCGTTTTCCTGCGTTATAACCTGTTTATCGACTTTGACGTCCAAAGTTTCGCCGTCGCGCAGAACGGTAAAAGTTACCGTTTCGCCGAGCTTGACTTTCTTAACGAGATCTTCGAAAGATCTGAGAACGGAAATTTTCTTGCCGTTTACCGCTATGATTTCGTCGCCCGAATCGTCGTAGACGGGTTCGTTATCAATCCAATCGATTATCTCGGAGCCTTGCAAAGAGCTGTAACTTTCGCCGCCGGGTTTTTGATAAACGGCGGTTACCGTGGGAGAAGCGTAGCCTATCACGGAAATATAAATTACCGAAAAAATGACTGCGGACAGCAAATTGAACAATGCGCCCGACAAAAAAACTATAATTCTTTTCCAGGGCTTTTCGGCGTTGAACGCGCCGCCTTCGCCCATCTTCGAAACAAGCGAACTTTTTTCCGCTTGCTTTTTATTCTTTATCTCGCTTTCGGGAGTAGCCGCAAATTCTTCGAAAGGTTCGCTGTCTGCGGCAACCGATTTTTCCGCGCTCTCGGACGGCGTATCTTCTTCGCCGTCATCGTCGTCTTCTTCGTCGCCCTCGAATGCGCAGTAACCGCCGAGCGGTATCGCGCGCAAAGAGAACAGTTCTCCGTTCTTTTTTCGCTTCTGAAAAATTTTAGGTCCGAAGCCGATCGAAAACTCCGTGATCTTGAAATTCAGAAGTTTTCCCGCCGTATAATGACCGAATTCGTGAATTACGATCATGATAAGCAAGATCACCACGGCAAGCAAAATATAGAGTATACTCGTTAAAACAGTCAATTTACGCTCCGATATGATTTTTATAGTCTCTCATCAGTTTTTCGCGGCAATACGCGTCGGCGGATAAAATATCGTCGAGCGTCGGCTCCGAAACCGTTTCGACGCTTTCGAGAGTTTCTGTTACCAACTTTTCTATATCGAGAAAACCTATCTTTCGTTTAAGAAACAGATCCACGGCTACTTCGTTTGCCGCATTGAGAACGCAAGGAGCGATCCCGCCTGCCGTCATACACTGCTTTGCTATCTTCGGGAACGGAAAATTTTCTTCGTCCGGCTTGGAAAAACTCAGATTTTTTTCGAAATCGAATTTTTTCAGATCGTTTTCGAGCCGTTCGGGATAAGAAAGCGCCAAAGCTATCGGCAATTCCATGTTCGGAGCGGACATTTGCGCTATTATAGAGCCGTCCGTATATTCGACCATGGAATGGATTATGCTTTCTCTGTGGATCACGTAGTCTATGTTCTCAGTGTCGAACAACCACCGCGCTTCTATGATTTCGAGTCCCTTGTTCATCATAGTAGAGCTGTCGACCGTGATCTTTTTTCCCATAGACCAATTCGGGTGGCTCGTAGCCATTTCGGGAGTTACCGCGCGCAGTTCTTCTTTCGTTTTTCCGTAGAACGCACCGCCGCTCGCCGTAAGAATTATGCGTTTCAAGTTGCGCTTTTCGCCGCGCATCGCCTGCCATACGGCGCTATGCTCGCTGTCTACGGGCAACAGATCGACTCCGTTCTCCTTTACGGCGCGCATGACCACGTTGCCGCCGGCTACGAGCGATTCTTTGTTAGCGAGCGCAACGGTCTTTTTGCTTTCCGCCGCCGCGATCACGCTTTTCAAGCCGCACATTCCCATTACGGCAACCACTACCGTATCGGCGGACTTCCATTTTACGCCTTCCGTAAGCGCTTCTTCGCCTGCGATGAGCTTCGACGGCAGTTTTCCGAACAGATCTTTTGCGCGGCGTGCCGCCGATTTATCGGCGATCCCGACGAATTCGGGCAAAAATTCTTCGGCTTGGGCATACAGAAGTTCGGTGTTGCCGTTCGCCGTAAGCCCCGTAACTCTGAATTTGTCGGGGTTTCGTCTTATTATATTAAGAGTCTGTGTGCCGATAGAACCGGTACTGCCCAAAATTACTACGTTTTTCACTGTCAGACTGCCAAGATCATAAGATAAATATACAAGAATACGGCGTTAAGCAAAATACCGTCTATCCTGTCCAGAATGCCGCCGTGTCCGGGCAACGTCTTGCCGAAATCTTTTATTTCGCACTGACGCTTGATATACGACGCAATAAGATCCCCGAGCTGAGTGAACAAAGCGCCGACAAAACCCAAAATCAGATAGTGCATTATATTAAGCCCCGTGGTCGGAGAAAGCGCGGGAACGTTCAACCACCCGAAAACGGAACAGCAAAGCACGAGCGACGCTCCGAGCATTCCGCCTACTACGCCGCCTATCGCGCCCGAAACCGTCTTATTAGGGCTTATTGCGGGACAAAGTTTTTTACCTTTGAGCGTGCTCCCTATAAGATACGCGAACGTATCGGTAAGAGTGGAAACGAATATAAGCAATAAAATAGCGGTAATATTGAAATCTTCGACGTTTTGCGGAAAATAATTGAGCCCGAGCAAATATACGAGCAACGAAACAGGATACACGAGTACGAGCATCGTGCTCGTTACGTTCGACATCGTCACCTTTTTGGAAAACATCGAATACGTTATGCAAGCGATGAACACGAGCGCGAGAACGCCGAAATATGCGGTTATCCCGAGATTTTTCGGCAAAAGCGTATTTACGAGAAAAAACGCGATATAGCCTAAAATACAGTTCAGCACTATGAATACGTCGATAGGCTTGGAAAATTTTCTCGCGATCGCCCTGCTCATTTCGAGTCCCGAAATTATCATGAGCAGTAAAACGAAAACGTCAAAAAATATTTTGTGTACGTAAAAAGTAAGCAGCAATACGACCGCATACGTAACGACTATGAATATCGACGTTAAAGTTCTTGTTTTCATTTCTGAATTTTTCCGAATTTCCTGTTTCTTTTCGAATACTCTTCGAGTATTTCCAGCAGTTTTTTCTTATCGAAATCGGGCCACAGCGTATCAGTGAAAAACAATTCGCTGTACGCCGCCTGATAGAGCATAAAATTGCTGAGCCGTTTTTCGCCGCCTGTTCTGACTATGATATCAGGCGACGGCATTCCGTTCGTATAAAGCAATTTTTCAAAGCTCTCTTCCGTAACGGGCACGCCGTTTTTCACGGCAAGATTTACCGCGCGCAATATCTCGGCTTTCGAGCCGTAATTAAGCCCTATATTGAATACTTTTTTATCGAAACCGGCGCAACGCTTTTCGGCGCTCTGCAAGATCAACCGCAAGTCTTCGGGGAAATAATCGGTATCGCCCATAAAGCGCACCTTTATTTCGTTATCGACGAATTTGTCTATGACTTTGACGAAATAGTCGCGTATGAGCGCGAACAATGCGTCGATCTCGTCTTTCGGACGATCCCTGTTTTCGGTCGAAAAAGCATAGACCGACACGTAAGGAATACCCATGTCGAATATATCGCCCACGAGCGCTTCCAACGCGTCGACGCCTTTCTTATGCCCGGCTTTACGCGGCAAGAGCCTTTTCTGCGCCCACCTGCCGTTCCCGTCCATAATAAAAGCTATGTGCTCGGGTAACTTTATTTCTTTACCGTCAGATTTCAAGAATCTCGGCTTCCTTGTCTTTCAACAGTTTGTCCGCGTTTTCGACGGCAGTGTCGAGAGATTTCTGAACTTCCTTTTCGTAAGTTACGACTTCGTCTTCCGTAACGATATTGTCTTTCTTGAATTTCTTTATGATCTCGACCATATCGCGTCTTTCGTTACGCA
>DBEXQE010000205.1:0-9833 GCA_048167245.1 Christensenellales bacterium
ATCGTAAAATTCGAAATCGTTTTTCCGTTTCCGTCGAAAACTCCGTGGAATCCGTATTCTGTCGCCGGCGTACATTGACTTGCCAACATATTTTCCGGATTCCACTTAGCCGTCATAGCTACATTGTCTATCAATTTGTAATAACCTATTACATCCGTTTCCCAAGTTGCATTATTAACCAGATAATCGTTCATGCTTCTGAGATCGGTTTCGTTTGCTATAAGCATCGACCAGACTTTTAGATTGACCGTATATTCGCTGCCGTCGGTACATGTAACGGTATAAACTCTCGGCGTATTTATATTCGCCAAAGCGTTTACGCCGTCGCCCGTTGCGGTCAGTTTGTTATCGCTCGTTATCGTTATGTCCGAACTTGCGGAAGTTACGCTCTGCACGGTCTTGCCGCCCACGAGCGAAACGAAAGAGTACCCCCCCCCGCTTAACGTGCGGATATCAGTTTCTGCGGAAACGGTAACGAACGTTTTATTGCACCTTTCGCAAGTATCGTTATCGCCCATTTGGTGTCCCGCCGCGGAAGCCGAGAATTCTATATTCGCCGCACCGCTCTTTTCAAATACGAACTTGCCGCCGCTTGTGCAAGTCGGCGCGCCGCCTTGCGAATAAGAGTAGCCTGCGGTTTCGAGCGCGGAAACGTAGTCCCAAAGCGTTTCGCGCTTTGCGATTTCCGCATTTTCGTTTCTCACGACGGCACGGTTTTCCGACGTATACACGGAATAAAGTTTATTAGTGCCTATAACGGTGCAATCATCGAACGAAACGTTGTTTTCATTGACATACATACCTATCGCAGTTACGGAGCCGGTGGACGTAGTATCTTGAAGATCGCCGAGCGCGCGCACGGTCGTATTCTTGAATTTTACTCCGCCGACGATCTGATTTGCGACAATTCCCACCGAACGCCACACGGTTATATCGGTTTTCGTGATATTCAGTTTGCCTTCGATATAAACGTTTTCGACGGTGCAGTCGCTCATTTTCACGGCAAGCAATCCAGTAGCCGTATTTGTTGCGGCTGATCCGACCGAACAATCCGTAAACGAAAGATTTTTCACGGTCCCGTGCAAAAACTTGAAGAACGCTTCGTCGCTCGTGGACGTCATGCGTTTTACGGCATGACCCCTGCCGTCTACGACTCCGTAAAATCCGCTGATACTATATGAGTCTGCCGTGCCGCAATCTTCTCCGCTTACTATGCCCGTGTATACGGCGTTTTCGAAATCGACGTCGGTTTCGAATACTATATAGCCGTCGAAGGAATACGCGTCGGAAGTTTCATTCTTCGTCTTTTTGAGCCGCGACGCCGCGTTCGTCAGATCGCTTTTTTCGCGCACTATAAGGTTGTATACCGTAACGGCGGAAACCGTGTAGTCGGCTTTTTCCGTTACGACCGTAAGCTCTTGCGCCGTTGCCGAGCCGACGAGCAACTGCGGATCTATTTGCTTTTTGTTGCTTGCGAGCGCGACGCTCTTGCCGCCGCTCTTGATATCGACTATGTTCGCCGAAACGAAATCGGCTTTTATATCGGCGTTCCACCCTGACGGCAGATTTTCCGTAGGCAGAGTCATATCTTTCGAAATTTCGTAATCGAATTCGAGAGTTGCGGACAATTCGGGCCGTGTAACCGAAACCGCGCATTTGGCGGTATAATTTTTCGAGTTATATTCGAACGACGCGGTTATCGTCGTTTCGCCCTGTCCGACCGCCGTTACAACGCCGTTCGATACCGTCGCCGCCGACGTATTCGAGCTGTTCCACGTTACCGTTTGCGCTCCCGCCGAGCCGTTTATCATGGGCGTCGCCGTGAGCGTTGCCGTAGGCTGTTTTCCGTCGTACGCGAGAGTAGACAGCGCGACGCTCTGCGCGCTTATCCCGAGATATATATCGGGTATGACTTTGACCGTATACTGCGCCGATATTTCCCGCAGACGGTAAGTCGTTTTTACCGTTAT
The DNA here is from genome assembly GCA_048167245.1 of Christensenellales bacterium. Lineage (GTDB taxonomy): Bacteria > Bacillota > Clostridia > Christensenellales > Pumilibacteraceae > RACS-047. The sequence goes on from DBEXQE010000205.1 coordinate 1,971, forward strand.
CACGCTTTCGCCCTCGGACACGCCCGTTACCGTTCCGTCGTCGGCGACGGCGGCTATTTCGGGGCGCGACGAAGTATAAGTAAATACAAGTGCGTCCGTAACCGTTTCGCCCTTGTACGTTACGCGGACGGGCGCGCGATACGTTCCCTCGACGTTTACGTTGACTGTTTCGTTTACTCCGCTTTCGAGCACGGGTATATACTCGTCCGTAACGCGGACCGTTACGCTGTCGGAGCATTTATCGCCGAGAGCCGCCGTTACGGTCGCCTGTCCCGCCGCTTTCGCTTCGGCGTTTCCGTTTTGCGCTATCGAAATTATTTCGGGCGCGCTCGACGAAAATACGACCGTTTCGTCGCCGGCGTTCTCCGCGCTCGCTTCGAACTTATACAGATCGCCGAGTTCGAGAACTTCCGTCTTGTTCGTTATGGTTACGCTCGGACTGCCCGTTTGCGGCGGCGGATCGTTGCCCGGTTTTTCGTCCTTTTTACAGCCCGCGACGGTCGCTACGAGCGCGACGACGAGCGCGAGCATTACTGCCGTGAAGATCTTTTTCAACATGTTTTCCTTTCTCATTATTTTCTCCTCCCGCGATCGGCTTTTCAGCCTTTTCGCAAAATTATTTTTTTATATTCCCCAATTATTCCACAGCGTTTCGATAGTTTCCCATTCGCCCGAGCGCGTTATTTTAAGGCGCGTGCAGTCTTGCTTGAACAGAAGTCTTTCCGTTTTAAGTTCGCTTGCGGTATAATTTCCGCCGTATAAATGAAGCCGCAGATATCTGTACGAAAGCGATTCCAAACAGATCGCTTCGCGGATAGCGTTGTAAGCCGTTTCGTCGCTCGCTTTCAGCGGTTCGATCGCCGCGTACGCTTGATCTATGTAGCCGTTTAGCGAATCCACAAGCCCTTCGGGCCACATTTCCGCCGTACACGTTTTCGTTCTGGTCGCCTGCGTGAGCGTTCCGTCCGCCACCTTGACGGCGTAGCGACCCCTTACGGCTTCGAACAGCTCGCGCATGGGCTTTGCCGCGTCGCCGTAGCAATGCGTGAAATATTTGTCGGTAAGATACGCGATATCCGCTTTGCAGTTCCAGGCGAGTTTGGAAGTCAAGTACAGTCTCAGCGCGTTGAAAGCCGTGGAATTCAGGTTGTTGTACTGCCCGAGATCGAGAATGTACGCCGCGTTGTATTTCGTCATAAGCTGATAGTTGCGTTGCATTGCGTCGAAATCGTCGTAGAAAACGAAGTAATTCGGATAGACCCACTGATTGTACGTGTACATGCAGATCTTATCCGCAAGGGTACTCCACGCCTTGAACTGCCCTACGATCCTTTCGTTCGTCTTGTCGTCGAAAGCGCGGTACGAAAAAGCTCCCGCCGTAGTCAGATACAAATACAGATTTTTATCGAACACGATACTGTCGTCGACGGGACTGTATTCGTCCTTTGCCGCGTCGTACGTTACGGGCGCGTCCTGATTGGCATGATACGCCATCGCGCAAAGCTTTATATCGCGGTTCAGTTCTTCTTTCGCCCATTCGTGGATCTCGGCGGTCAGCGAATTCATGAGCTTGACATAGCCCGCGCTCGCCGCGCCGTATTGCCGTTCGAGCGCCAAGCAGGAATCGCAATCGCACCAGAAAGTATTGTCTTCGTGCACGAAAGTAAATATATCTACCTGCGGATTTTCGGTAACGGCTTCTTTCATCTTTTCGACGATAAGCGGTCTGTACTCGTCTACGGCGCGAGTAAAACAGAGCTGATACGGATATCCCGTTTTCGCGTCTTCTTTCGGGCTGAACCAATTTCTGTGCTCGCTTATGAATTTAAGTTCGAGTTCCGTTTTCTTTTGACTGCTCAACGTCGATGCGTCAACGCCGTCCAAAGCTTTCCACAGCACGTGCGCGAAAGAGTTGTGGAGCGTGCTCGAATAACCTTTCATTATATCCTGTCTGTTCAGATACATCGCGTCGACCATATTCGGATCCGCGTTGTTAAACGCAGTTCCCGTTGCGTACGGCATGCGCGTTTCTATGTCCGGAATTTCGAGAACGTCGAAATCGTACAGATTGAGTTCCGTTACGCCCTTGTTCAGCGAATACGTGTTCGGCGCGTAATAATCGAAGTCGAAAAGATAGCTCAAAAGCTCGTACGCCGAGTAAACTATCCCGTACTTTCCGCCGACGAGAAAAATATCGTCGCCGACCGTTTTTATCTTAAAGCCGCTCGTCGAACTTTCGGCGTAGCTTACGCCCGCGCTTTCGGCAAGCGAAGTATTCCCGACGGATATGTATTTTCCGCTATCCGTCGCCTGCGCGTCGTTTTCGATCGGCAAAAGTATGCCCGCGGCTTCGAAAAAGTATCTTTGGATCACTGCCGCGGCTTTATTCGACTCCGTATCTTCCGTTTTGCAGATTATCGCGTAATCGCTTTTTCCGTCTTTTATCATGGACAGATCCGTCTTTTCCGCTTTGCCGCCGTGTTCCGTGTCAACGTCTATAACGTCCGTTACGGGCGCATCGACTTTCGTTTTGTTTTTGTTGCAGCCCGCGAGCGGAAAACACAGCGCAAGCGCGAGAACAACGGCAATCAGCGATATGATAAATTTCTTTTTCATGTTCTTATTCCCCCACCGTCAGATCGTAAATCATCTGACCCAAGTTTCCGCGCTCGTCGTACGCGAAGAAGATGACTTTGTATTTTCCCGCCGCGGAGAACGTATAATCGCCGCTTAAAAGTTCGGCTTTCCCCGTAACGTCTATAACGCGCACGTAAACGATCGTTTCCGCCGTCGCGTTGTCGGTCGCCGTCGCCGAGAACGTAACCGTTTGCCCGACTTTGTAGGAAGCCGTCATGTCCGTCGAAACCGTTATGACGGGCGGTTCTTCGTCGACTACGTTGAGTCGGTAATCGAGCGACAAGCCGTCATACTTGTATTCGAGAACGTACGCGCCGTACTCCGAAAGCGTTATGCGGTAGCTTTTTTCCGCGTCCGCTTTATCGAGAACGACTCCGTCCGCGTCGGTTACCATCGCGCCGCTCGGAGATCTTACGGTAAGCGTTGCCGTAACGCTCGGGTCTATCATATCGAGGCATACCGCTCCAAACAATGAAACCGTCGCGCCTTTCGAGAAACGTTTGCCGTATTCGCCATTAAGAACGAGCATAGGATCGCCGTTGTCGCGCGTCGAATTCGCAAGGCTTTGATTGCATATTCTCTGCACTGCTATTTTCGCGCTTCCCGTAACTCCGACGAACTCCGCGTGCAGATAAACTTTGCCGCTCTCGAAACCTTTGAACTCCCCGCCGTCCGCGCCCGCCGAGACTACCGTAGTAACGTTGCCGTTATCGGTCGAAACGGTGCGCGTCAAGTCGCTGTACGAGAACGTTATTCTCCTGTCGTCCGAGCCGAACGAATAGCCCGAAAGCGTTTTGAGCGGCGAGCCGTTCACGCCGAACATGAGCGCGTTGCTTTCGCCCTTTGCGAAAACTATTTCAAGTCTTTCCGAGCCGTCCGGAGCGGCGAGCGTGAATAAGACGGAAGAAAAATCGTTCGCGTTTGCCGGAATAACGAAATTCAGCGAGAAGTTATTCGCGGGCAACGGGTTTATATACGTGATGCCGCCGTCCGAAGTCGCGGAATACGTTGCGTATTCGGACGAATCCGACGCTATCGCGGTCGCGAAACCCGCCGTTACGCCGCTGTCCGCAACAAACAGCGCGGATTTGTCTATCTGCCCCGCCACGCCGCCTTTGAACACCGAATAACAGTCGACCGAGTATTTCTTTTCGCCCGTGCCGTATTTGCCCGTAGCTTTGTATATGACTTTAAGCTCGTACGGCGCGCCGATCGCCGCGGGCGTAAGTTTTCCGTCCGTCAGCTTGCGCTCCGCCGCGTCGCCTTCCTTGACCCATATCTCGGACGCGACTTTTTTTGCGCCGTCCTTGTAGTCGACCGCGTCGAGCGACGGCAGTATCTGCTCGTAGCCCGCTACGAAATACATAGGGAGCGAAACGTCCGATATAAACACGGGAGCGTTCCCAGCCTGTATTTCGAGATCGTACGACAGTTCTTTTTCGCGACCCGCGCGATCGGTCATTTTGTAAGTTACCGTATACGTTCCGTCTTGTTCGGGGCGGAACTTTCCTTTTTCGTAGTCTATTTCGTAAACGGCGCCCGAACACTTAGCGGAAACTTTCGTATCGACTTTTCCCGACGCGCCGGAAACTTCGACGCGCGCTATTTCCGTTTCCGTTCCCGTTTCGCCGACGGTCGGATATCCGCTTTCGAGCGACGCGGAAAACTCCGACGGCGCGGAACAGTTTATAAAGACTTCGCGTTTGCCGACGTTGCCGAAGTAGTCCTCGCACGTATATACGGCGGTATATGCTCCCGCCGCGGACGGCACGAACTTTCCGTCCGAAACGGTTACGGAGATCGGAGCCGCCGAACCGTAGTTGAAGTAAACTCTCGTTTCCACGTTCTTTACCTTGCCGAGCGCGTCGTTTGCCGTAGCGGAAAACAGCTTATAGGGCTTTCCGACGACCGCGAACGGAAGATCGCTTTCCGAGTATCCGTCGAAATCGACCGAAACGGTCGGCTTCGTTTCGTCGACGAGATAATTGTCTCTGAAAGCCGACGACGCGTCGCTGAAAATTTTCCTTACGAAAACGGCGCCTTTCGATTTCTGAAAGCGTCCCGCGAACACGCTTACCGTACATTCGCCCGTCGTAAAGCCTTTCCACGGCTTTTCGAAATACTCGACGCTCCCGAGATCTATTATCGCCCTGTCGCTGTACTGATATCTGCGGTTCGGTCCGTAGATCTTCTTTTCGGCGTAGTCGAACGAAATATCCAGCGTACTGCCGAAATTATTCTCGTTCCGATCGCTGTTCATCATGGTAACGTCGACCCATTTGCCGTATTTATCGACCTGCACTATCCCGTTTTCGTTCCAGTTCTTCGCTACGGTGGGCTGACCCGAAACGCCCGCGCGCATGAAGTTCGTCGTGTCGTTTTTAAGGTCAATCGCATGGTCGGCGTTGCCGCTGTGCCAGAGCACCGCGTCTATATAGTTGCTTTCGTCGTAAACGTCCGTAAAGCGCACCGTCAGATCCCAAAAGTCAGCGTAGCCGTCTGCCGACGCTATTATGTTGGCGGAAAAAACGATATCGTCTTTCGTCTTGTCCGTAAGGTCGAAAACCTTATTGTAGACGAAATTCGTGCCTTCCGCAAGCTCGGCGTAGATCCCGTTCGCCGTTTCGGTAATGCCCGCGCCCGCCTTGAACGGAACGTTTTCCATGTACCGAGCCGATACGGTGGCTTTGTCGACCGCGAATTTTCTCTCGCATGCGAGCACCGTCTTTTTTTTGGAAATAATATCTTCGCCGACGGTTGCCGAGTACTCGATAACGTATCTGCCCGCGTCGGAGAAAGTTATCCTGTCGGTCTTTTTCCGCGCGCCGTCGGGATACGTAACTATCACGTTTTGCGCGCGGGTGCCGTCCGAAAAAGTCCCCGCGGGGATCTCGAGCGTTTCGCCCACGTAGTAGCGCTCGGCAAGCGGCTTATCCGTCGTGAATTCCGCGGTCGCCGACAGTCCGCCGAACACGGCAAGACTTATCGCCGTCGCGATGAGCACGGCGCACGCGATAAGCAGAGCCGTCGTAGTTTTTACAAATTGTTTTTTCATTCTTTTACCCCCTCGCTGAGTGAAATTCCGTTCATCAAACGCTTATGAAAAATAATGAATACGAGCAGTACGGGCGTTACGACGATGAAACACGCCGCCAATTTCAGCGATACGCGCGCGCTCGCCGCGTTTCCCGAATTCTTGAACGCCCACAATCCGTACGCCGCCGTCGGAAAATTGCGCAGGAATACGTACGGCGTCTGATAGTCGTTCCAGAAATCTATGAATTTTATAATGAATACAGTGAAGAAGATCGACGCGGTAAGCGGCAATACTACGCGCACGAGCACGCTCAGCTCTCCCGCGCCGTCGATCTCGGCGGCTTCCGAATACGCTCTCGGTATCCCGCGTATCGCCGCGCCGACGACGAAATAATACGTGCCGAGAAAACTCGCTTTCGCTATTACCGTCATGCCGAAAAAGTTTTGGTACAGCCCGAACGTTTTCATGATCTGTATCGACGACGGCAACGAACCGACTATCGGCAACGCCATCGTAACGAGAACTATCACGTCTATGATCTTCAAAAACTTGAAATCGTAATGGTTTACCGCGTACGCGACTATGTACGTGGTGAGCGTCGCCACAAACGCGGATATGAGCGAATACGCGAGCGAGTTGAAAAGCATTTGCTCGAAATAGAACGTTTTGCGTATTCCGGCCTGCGGGTCCGTAAATTCCGTTTTCAGCGAATCGAATACCGTTACGTAGTTCGAAAATTCCCACTTTTTCGGCAGTCCGAACATATTGTCGCGGAAATCGAGCGCGCTCTTGAAAGAAGTTATCACGCCCCAAACAAACGGGATCACGAGCGCGAACAGATATATTATCAAAAACGCGAATACGGCTATGCGCGCGACGGAACGCGATCTATGCTGTTTTTTCGTCATCTGCGGTCCTCCATGGGGTCGAGCCTGTTCATGAGCCATCTCGCCGCAAGAGCGAACGGCACGGCAACGAGAGTAAGCAGTACGCCCATCGCCGCCACGCGCGGATAACCGACGTTGTTCGTGAGCATCGTTTGCTGATACAAGTAGTATCCGATCGTGTGAAGACCCGTTTCGGCGTAAAGCCCGTAAAATTCGAACAGCATGAACTGATTGGTGAATATTCCGGCTATGCCTACGACGAAAAGCGTCTTGAACGTGGAAAATATCATCGGGAACGTTATATGCACGAATTCGCCGAAGAAACTTTCGCCGTCGAGCTTCGCCGCTTCCACTATCGACTCGGATATGCCCGACATCGCGTTGGAATACAAAAGCATGCTCGTGCCGAATCCGCTCCAAACGCCGTACATGAATATGGTTATGAAACTCGTTTTCGCATCGGTGCTCAAAAGTCCCGCGATATCTTTGCCGAATACTTTTTTCCACAGTTCTGGGATAGCCGCTTCGACGAAATACTGATACAGTATAACGGTTACCATAACGGACATTATGGACGGCGCGAACAAAACGACTTTCAGCCAACCGCCGAGTTTGGCGTTCTTGTAGATAAAGTAGCTGACTATAAGCGTAAGCGGCAACTGGATCGCAAGACCGAGCAACCATATCAAAAGCGAATTTTTCGCCATGACGCCCCAGTTTTTCAGCGTGAAGATCTCATTCAGAACGTTTGAGAAATTCTTGAAACCGACGTAATGCGCCGCGTCCGCGTCGTACTCCCGAAATGCGAGCACTATCGAATTTATGTTTACGCCCACGTAAAATATCGCGAACTGCAACAGCGGCAAAACGAGCAGACAGCAACAGAATATCAGTTTCTTGCGACTCTTTTTAACTTTCGTCATGATAAGATCAGTTTCCTATTCTCGCGGCGGCGTAGTCGTAGATGCCGTCGAACGCCCTTTTCACGCCGAGTTTTTTCGTTCTCATGACTTCGAAGATATTAGTGTAATCCGTGCCGTCTATTCTCGTGTAAAACATCCAGTGCGGGTTGAGCGCAGCATTCTTATTAAGGTAATATTCCGAAGTGGAGTACGGATATACGACCGACTTTTTGTCGGACTTTACCGCGTCCCAAACGCTCTTGGCGAAACTCGAAAGCGAACCGTATTCGGTATCGCTCAGAGTATAGTCGTACGGTCTCGGCGCGCCCGTGGTAACCGTGTATTCTTTGTTCGCCGCGTCCGTAAAGCAGAATTGCAGGAATTTTTTGCATATTTCCTT